>DATECV010000124.1:0-16463 GCA_035286725.1 Dehalococcoidia bacterium
GGACGTGGCATCGTCGCCCATATCGCATTCGATACGCCGTTCTGCCCCAACTTGAGCGCGGCGTTGGCGGGCTCGGCCGCGGAAGCCGGCGTTGTCGCCCACCGGCGCGGCACATACGTCGTCATGGAGGGCCCCGCCTTCTCCACCCGCGCCGAGTCGGAGCTGCATCGCTCCTGGAACGCCGCCATCATCGGCATGACCGCCTTGCCCGAGGCGAAGCTCGCACGCGAGGCCGGCATGTGTTACGCGACACTCGCCTGCGTGACTGACTACGACACGTGGCACGCCGAGCACGAGGCCGTGAACGTCGAGATGATCCTCCAGAACCTGCGCCGGAACGTCGCGAACGCCAAGCGCATCATCGCGGGCGTCGCCGCGTCGCTTCCGGCCCGCTCCTGCGCCTGCCAGGACGCGCTCGCTACCGCGATCGTCACGCCGCTCGACCTCGTGCCGGAGCAGGTGAAGCGCGATCTCGCCCCGATCCTCGCGCGCCGGCTCGAAGGCCGCCGGCTCGAAAGCGGCCCGCTCGAAGGCGGCGTGCGGCCGGAGGTGACGGCATGACCGTCGTCGAACGCAAGGGCGCCGCCCGCGACCTCTGGACCGAGTACGCCGTCCGCCGGCTGGAGAGCCGCGACCACATCCGGGCGCTGCTCGAGACGCGCCGCCCGTACGCGGCCTACGCCCTGGGCCAGCTCGAGCCCGCGCTCTTCCGCCAGACCGAATGGTGGCGGGCCAGCACCGGCGGCCGCGAGGCGCTGGTGCTGCACTCCCGCGGCGGCCTCGGACACGCCACCTTCACCATGGGCGAAGCCGGCGCGCTCGACGCCGCGCTGCGCGTACACCCCGGCGGCCGCCACACCTTCCTCACCTGCGAGCCGCACCACCTGGAGACCGTTCTCCGCCACTTCGACCTCGATCAGCGCCAGACCATGATCCGCATGCAGGTGTCGCGCGACACCTTCCGCGCCTCGAAAGGCTCGGTGCGGCGCCTCACGGGCATGGACGCCCGGGAGATCAACCGCCTGTACCGCGTCGACGGCGTGCCCTCGTACTACAGCCCCCGCCAGATCGACGATGCCGTCTACTTCGGCGCCGAGATCGACGGCCATGTGGTCGCCGTTGCGGGCACCCATGTCATCTCCGCCGCCAGCGGGATCGCCGTCGTGGGCAACGTGTACACGCACCCGCGTTACCGCAACCTCAAGCTCGCCCAGGCGGTCACGTCCGCCGTCACCGAGCTGCTGCTCGCGCGCTGCCGCGATATCGTGCTCAGCGTCGACCCCGCCAACGTCCCCGCCGTCGCCGCGTACGAACGGCTGGGATACGTGGAGGTCGCGCGCCTGATCGAGGGCGCAGCCACGCGCCGCGACGTGCTGGGCGCGGAGACGCTGCTGCGGCGCGCGATCGCGCGATTGCGGGGAGACCGAAAGGGAGAGATCGTGCGAATCCGCGCGGAGTAGCCGCGACCGCGGAAGAGGGCCGGGCGAGCGATCGCCCTATGAAAGGATGCACCTTGACCACCGAGACCACACCACATCACGTACGCGACCTGCGCCTCGCCGAAGAGGGCATCCGTCGCATCGAGTGGGCGGCGCGCGAGATGCCCGTCATCCGGCAGATCCGCGAGCGCTTCGCGAAGGAGCAGCCGCTGAAGGGCGTGCGTGTCGGGGCATGCCTGCACGTCACGACTGAGACCGCGAACCTGATGATCGCAATGCGTGACGGCGGCGCCGAGATCTACCTCTGCGCCTCCAACCCCCTCAGCACCCAGGACGACGTCGCCGCCGCGCTCGTCGCCGAGTACGGCATCGCCACCTTCGCCATCAAGGGCGAAGACAACGAGACCTACTACAAGCACATCGACGCCGTCCTCGACGCGAAGCCCCAGATGACGATGGACGACGGCGCCGATCTCGTCGCCCGCCTCCACAAGGGCCGCACCGACCTCCTGCCCAACATCATCGGCGGCACCGAGGAGACGACGACCGGCGTCATCCGCCTCCGCGCCCTGGGACAGGAGGGCAAACTGCAGTACCCGATCATCGCCGTCAACGAGGCGAACACGAAGCACATGTTCGACAACCGGTACGGCACCGGCCAGAGCACGCTCGACGGCATCATCCGCGCTACGAACGTCCTGATCGCCGGCAAGAACGTCGTCGTCGCCGGCTACGGCTGGTGCGGCCGCGGCTTCGCCAGCCGCGTGCGCGGCATGGGCGCCCAGGTCATCGTCACCGAGGTCGACCCGCTGCCCGCGCTCGAGGCCGTCATGGACGGCTTCCGCGTCATGCCGATGGCCGAGGCCGCGAAGATCGGCGACATCTTCTGCACCGTCACCGGCGACATCAACGTCATCGACCGCCACCACATGGACGTCATGAAGGACGGCGCCATCGTCGCCAACAGCGGCCACTTCAACGACGAGATCAATCTCGTCGCCCTCGCCGAGATGGCGGAGGCCCGCCGTCAGGTCCGCCCCTTCGTCGAGGAGTTCCGCCTGGGCGACGGCCGCAAGATCTTCGTTCTGGGCGAGGGGCGGCTCATCAACCTGGCCGCCGCCGAAGGCCACCCCGCCAGCGTCATGGACATGTCGTTCGCGAACCAGGCCCTCAGCGCCGAGCACATGATTAACAACCACATGAACATGTCGAACGACGTCTACTCCGTCCCGCACGAGATCGACGCCGAGATCGCCCGCCTCAAGCTCGCCGCCATGGGCATGAACATCGACACCCTCACGGACGAGCAACAGAAGTACCTGACAAGCTGGGAAAGCGGAACGTAGTGATGGGAAGTGAGAAGCGGGACGTGCGAAGTGAGACGAACGGCCGAAGGCCGATTCAGTCGTACCGCGACATCGAGGCCTATCAGCGCGCGATGGCTGTGCTGGCCCCGGTCCACCAGCTCGTCAGAAAGCTTCCCAAGGAGGAGCAGTACGAGCTCGCAAGCCAAACGCGCCGAGCGTCGAAGTCCGTCCCCGCCAACATTGGCGAAGGCTACGCGCTCAAACGATCGGCCGCCCACTTCCGCTCCCGACTCGACATTGCGCTAGGTTCAGCCAACGAGATGATCATCCATCTCGAGGTAGGAGTTGCGACCGGTTACTTCACCGGCGAAGAGGTCGCCCCTCTGATCGAGGAGTACGAAGCGATTGGAAAGATGATCTACCGCTTGGCTGAGAACTGGCGGAGCTTCGGCGCGAAGAGGCCGCAGATGGAATGAGACTCTCACTTCGCACTTCTCACATCCCACGTCTTACCTCAAGGAGAACCCGATGACTACCACCTTCATGTCCAGCCCGTCTCTGTTCCTGACTTCAGAGTCAGTGACCGAGGGACACCCCGACAAGATGTGCGACCAGATCAGCGACGCCGTCCTCGACGCGATCCTCCGCGAAGACCCCATGGGCCGCGTCGCCTGCGAGACCGCCTGCACCACCGGTCTCGTCATCGTCATCGGCGAGATCACCACCTCGACCTACGTCGATATCCCGACGATCGTCCGCGAAACCGTCCGCGAGATCGGCTACAACAACCAGCACTACGGCTTCGACTGGGAGACCTGCGGCGTCATCGTCTCCATCAAGGAGCAGTCCTCCGATATCGCCATGGGCGTGAACCAGGCGCTCGAGGCCAAGAAGGGTGAGATGGTGGATCATCTCGATACCGGCGCCGGCGACCAGGGCATGATGGTCGGCTTCGCCTGCAACGAGACCCCGGAGTTCATGCCGCTGACCATCTCCCTCGCCCACCGGCTCTGTCGCCAGCTCGCCCATGTCCGCAAGGAGGGCGGCCTCACCTACCTCCGCCCCGATGGCAAGTCACAGGTCACCATCGAGTACGAAAACGGCAAGCCCAAGCGCGTCGACACCGTCGTCATCTCCACACAGCACGACGACGAGGTCGCGCGCGAAACCCTGGAAGCCGATGTGTTGGAGCAGGTGATCAAGCCCGTCCTGCCGGCCCACCTGGTGAAGGAGGCCCCCCGCGCCCTCATCAACCCCACCGGCCGCTTCGTCATCGGCGGCCCCATGGGCGATGCGGGCCTGACCGGCCGCAAGATCATCGTCGACACCTACGGCGGCATCGCCCGCCACGGCGGCGGCGCCTTCAGCGGCAAGGACCCGACAAAGGTCGACCGCTCGGCCGCCTACGCCGCGCGCCACGTCGCCAAGAACATCGTCGCCGCCGGTCTCGCCGACCGCTGCGAGATCCAGTTGTCCTACGCGATCGGCGTTGCGCGCCCCACGTCAGTCTCCGTCGAGACCTTCGGCACCGGTCGCATCGACGACGCGAGGATCCAGGCGTTGATCAACGAACACTTCGACCTGCGCCCGGCCGCGATTATCCGCGAACTGAACCTCCGCCGCCCCATCTACAAGGCGACCGCCGCCTATGGCCACTTCGGCCGCGACGACATCGACGCCCCCTGGGAGCGCACGGACAAGGCGGAAGAGCTGCGCGCCGCCGCCGGCATCAAGACCGCCGCCGGCGTCCCCGCGTCGTAGCCTGGCCTTGACGACGGCGACTGACAGAGGCGGCTCGGAAGTCGCCTCTGTCTCTTTGTCGGTACTAGCGTTCGAGTGTCAGTGCCATGTTGTGGTCGAACGTGACCTTGAACAGACCGAGGACGTCCCGGCCCAGGAGCGACTCCATCTCAGACGTTCTTGGGTCCGGTTCACCGACATGGATCGTGAACTGCACTTGCTCCAGACTTCCGGCCTCGTCGACGAGCTGTAGCACGGCCTGGGCTGGGTAATGTCGCGCCCACTGCCCGGCCCCGCCGACGATTCGGGGTTCGCGGAGACGTAGCACGCCCCAGTCATCCGGCCGTAGTAAGTCGCTGCTGTCTCGTGGGTTCAACACAGTCAGGTCAGCCCCGCTATCCACAAGGAAGATGATGCGCCGATCTGCGTCGAACTCGGGGAGCCAAAGCAGCCCTTCGAGGAACGGGACGGGAGTGATGGCATCAACAGAGCGCCCTAGGTGGCGGCCTCCGTAGACGCCTCGGATCATTAGAGCAGAACTGCGGGCGGGTTCTTCACAACGTGCGCCGTGACCGTAACACGCATGTCAAAGCCGCGCGATCGAGCGTCGCACGTCACGGTATCGAGGGTTGGGCCCATGACCATGTTGTCCGCATCGATAGCCACCCATTCGCCCTCGTGCTCGGCCAGTAATCGGTCCCACGCCCGTTCGAGTGTGGCGTCGTTCCGCCGTCCGCGCTCAAACAGGTCGGCAACGTACTCTCGCGTGAATCGCTCAGGGACTTGCGGGGTCGTCATGCGGGCATTTTATCTGAAATGTGGAAGTTTGGGTTACCCACCCTGCCACACAGCCGCGTCCGCGCCCAGCGCCGGCGACGGCCGCTCCCAGCGCGGCGCCGTCTCCGACATCTCCAGCACCGGCCGCAGGTGCGTCAACCGCCCCTCGGCCGTCTCCGACTGCGTCATCAACCCGGCGAGTTCGCCCAGGCCCTTGGCAGCGGCCGGATCGCACGTGCCGCCCAACCGTGTGAACCACATCGCCGTCTGGCACAGCGAGGCCCGCACGTGCCAGCTCCCGCCTTCCACCGCCCGCCGCGCCAGCGCCGTCATCACGCCGTACGCCGCCAGGTACCCCGTCGTGTAGTCGCACGCCGCCGCCGGGATCAGCGTCGGCGCGCCCGCCTCCCCCTGCGCAGCCGCGATGCCCGTCGCGCTCTGCGCGAGCTGCTCCCACCCCGGCCGTTCCCGCCACGGCCCCGTATGCCCGTAGCAGTTGATCGACACGTACACGATGCCCGGCCGCATCGCCGCCACGTCCTTCGGCCCCAGCCCTCGCCGCTCCATCGCCCCCGAACGGTATCCCTGGCAGAACACGTCCGCCCGGGCGATGAGCTCGCGCATCGTCCCCTGCCCGCCCTCCGCGTTCAGGTCGACGTATGCCGAGCGCTTGCCGTGGCTCGTGTCCAGCACGAACGGCGGCACGTTCGGCATCTCGGGCGAGTTCACCAGCAGCACGTCCGCGCCGTGTTCCGCCAGCGTGCGCCCGCACGCCGGTCCCGCCAGCACCCGCGTCAGGTCCAGCGCCCGCACGCCCGAGAGCGGCCGTTCGCCTTCCGGCAGCGGCGCTGGCGGTCCATCGCCGATCTTCACCACCTCCACCGCCGGCAACGCCGAGAGCGCGATGCCCTGCGGGTGCGCCGCCCACTCCTCAGCCGTCCGCACCATCGCGCCGCACGTTCCCCGCGCCGCCAGCGCGTCCTCCAGGTCCTGGGCATTCCACGATCGCACGGCCGTCGAGATGGCCTCGGCCGTCTCAGCACATTTCAGCACCTCGAACGTGCCCGCCTTCAGCCCGGGAAAGGCGCCGTGCAGGTGGATCCAGCGCTCGTCCCCGCACTCGTACAGCGCCACGGCCGGATTCCCCTCCGCCGTCCGCGGCGTCGACTGCCCGTCGAGCCGCTGCAGTGCGAAGCCGATGAGCGAAGCCGCCGCCGCCCGCACGTCGACGCCCAGCGACTGCCCGCGCCCCGTCCGCAGCCGCCACAGCTCGGCCGCCGCCGCGCCGCACGCAGCCAGCGCAACGGCCGCCGCCTCGCCCACGGGGAACCGCGATGCGATGATCGGGTCGCATCCCTGTATCTCGACCGTTGCGCCTTCGGGCAGCGCGAGCCGCGCGGCGGCCAGGATCTTGTCGAGGCGATAAGCGTCCAAGCGTCAGCTCCGTGGACGCAATCGTAGCGCACGTCGCAGCAGGGCGTTGCGCAGTGATGTCCACGCCGACTCCAGCCGCTCGCCTTCCTCCTCGGACAGCTCCTTGTGCCCGAACCGCGCGTGCTCGTAGCTCGCCGCCACGTAACCCGCCGCGTCCGCGCCCGGCACGTCGCGACGAAGCCGCGCCGCGAACTCCCGCGGCGTCTCGTGGGCCTGCGGGCGCGCCTGGGCCAGCGTCGCCAGCCGCATCGTCTTCTCCCACAGCCGCGCCGGTTGGGACAGCCCGCCCAGCCCGTACTCCCATGCCAGCGTCCCTCCGGCCACCAGCACCACCAGCAGCGCTCCCACCGCGAACAGCCCCACCAACAGCGGTAGGCTGTTGTCGCCGCCCTCGCCCTTCGTGCCGGCGAACGGCGCTGCCGGGGCATCCAGCTCCAGCCCGCCCAGGTCGAGTTCGTCGCCCAGCCCGCGTTCGCTGCCGCTTCCGCCCGGTTCCGGTTGCGCGACGGGCGCGTCGCTGCGCCGCGGGATGGGCGGTTGCGCGGGTGATGGACTGAACTCCACCCAGCCGATGCCGGGGAAGTACACCTCCGGCCAGGCGAACGCGTTGCGCTGCGTCAGCGTGTAGTGGTTCTCCTCGCCCTCCGTCAGCGGGTCGATCACGTACCCCGTCGCCACCCGCGACGGGACACCCAGCGTGCGCAGCATCACCGCCATCGCGGACGCGTGGTAGTCGAAGTAGCCGCGCTGCACGTCGAACAGGAAGAAGTCGATCGCGTCGCGTCCCGGCGGCGTCGTCGGGACGTTGAAGTCGTTCGGGAACGTCCGCAGGTACTGCTGGACCAGCAGCGCCTGCTCGTACGGCGTCTCCGCGCCCGTCGTGACCTCCCGCGCCTTCGATCCAACGCGCTCCGGCAGATCCTCCGGGACCTGCAGGTACCGGTCCACCACCCACTGTGGGTAGCCCGTCCCCGCCGCGTTGAGCTGCTCGATGCTTGGGATGGCGGCGCTGCCCGTGACGCTGTACGTATCCCCGTCGCCCAGGTCCGTATCGGGCTCCAGGCTGCTCACGTCGGCCGGGTCCGTTCCCACGCGCGCGTCAGCGGGCTGGTCCGCCTGCAGCGGCTGCCCCACGCTGAACAGGTGGTCGTCGTTGCCGCCCTCCACGGTGATGTTGATCGTGACGTCCTGTCGCGATCCCGCGGGGCCGTCAGCCTGCCCCGCGTTCGTCTGCTCGCCCGCCGGCAGCGGCACGCCGTTCACGTTCACCTTCCAGCCGTTGCTCGTGTACTCGTCGAACGACTGCTCCCGAAGGAACTGCGCCATCTCCGGCGTCAGCTCCACGTCGATCTGCACCGCCTCCTTGCCGTTCAGCGTGATCTTGCCCTGGAACGGCAGCGCGTCCTTGATGTTGTGGACGTTGATCGGCTTCTTCGCGTTCACCCCCACGAACACCCGCGCGTACGGCGCCAGTCGGCTCGTCACCGGCGCCGTGAAGTCGTCCCACCGCTCCTTCGCCGTGTCCGACCGGTGCGCCAGCGGCATCAGCCACACGCCGATGAGCAGCGCCACCGTCGCCCAGAACGTCGCGTGCAGCACGGAGAGGCTCATGAACTCCGGATACACGATGCGCTCCGCGTTCCAGGCGCGCTGCTTCTGCTCCACGTTCATCCGCATCACCAGCAGCACCGCGCCGAAGCAGTACACGACGAAGGCATAGCTGAACTGCCCCGGGATGAAGCTGATGTTCCACATCAGCGCCAGCCCGCTCGGGATCAGGCCCAGCCACGGGTTCCTCAGCCGGAAAATCGCCCACGATGATGCGTACGCACCGATCCACGTCAGGACCAGCATCACCACCACCACCGGCAGTCCGTCGTTGCTGATCCCGCCCTGCGTTGCCGCCGACCACCACGCGTACATGCGGTCCAGCAGTTGGTCCGTCCTCGCCGCCGGCGTTGCGCCCGGCAGGATCGCCAGCAGCTGCAGATACACCAGCGTCGCCCCGCCCGCCAGCGCGATCGCGTACAGGAGCACCGCGGGCCAGCGGACCTTCGCCAGCCCGTACCCCGCCACCAGCCCCGCGAACCCGATCGGATACAGCGACGGCATGCCGTCGACCCAGTTCGCGCCCTGGATGGAGACGATGCACGCCAGGAACAGCATCGTCGTGATGCCCAGCGTCAACCACTCTTCCCACGGAATGATCGCCGAGAGACGCTCGTCGGGCGCGCCCTCTTCGTGCCGTCGCTGGAAGATCTCGTCCCAGTTCGCTTCCCGCATCGTCCGCCCCTATGTTCCCAGCTTCGCGGGCGCGTCTTCCGCCGTCCCGCCCAGCGCACGCTGCAAGTCGTCCGCGTGCTTCACCATGTAGGTGAACACGTCGCTCGCCGCCAACGACGCGAACACGCCCAGCGAGCTCTCCGGCCCGCCGAATGTGCTCGGTTCCAGCACGATCGCCCCGACCTTCACCCCGCGCCCGTGCAGCAGGCCCAGCGCCGCCACCCAGCGCTCGTCCGTCGATGGCGTGATCACCACGACCGTCGTGTGCCGGCCGAACCGGCGCGCCTCGTTCGCGATGAGGTCGTGCAGCGCCACGTCGCCCCACGTCCGCGCCATCGCCAGCGATTCCAGGATCCGCGTGTACTGGTCGATGCCGCGCTCCGCCTCGATGACGTCGAAGTGCCGGCCGAACGACAGGAAGCCCACGCTGCGGTTCGCCGTCAGGAAGTACCGCGCCACCGACGCCGCGATGCGCACGCTGTACTCCTCCGTCGAGTCGTCACCGTCACCCACGTGGACGTCGCGGTCCAGGTCGAGGATGACCCAGATGTCGCTGGCCGGGTCCAGCTCGAAGATCTTCACCATCAGCTCGCCCGTGCGGGCCGTGCTCGCCCAGTGGATGCGGTTGTAGCTGTCCCCGAACTCGTACGGACGCACGCCCGATGCGTTCGGTGTCACATAGTGCGTCCGGCGGCGGAAGCGCCCCTCGCCGGGCAGGTTGGCCGGCGGCACGTAGAAGTTCGGCAGCTCTGTCGCCCGCGGGTACACCAGCACGTTCTGCGATTGCCCGAAGCTGCGCTCGTGGTGGAACAGTCCGAACGGGTCGCCCGTACGCACCATCACCGGCCCCACCGCGTACAGCCCCCGGCGCGTGATCGTCGATTTCACCTTGAACGTCCGCGAGCCCTTCGCCGGTACGGTCACCACGCGGCGGGCGTGGTGACCCGGCATCTCGCTCGGGTCGTCGACCTCCAGCCACACCTTCGCCAGCCACGAGCGGTTGCGCACCGTGACCCGTTCTTCGTACTCCGCCCCTTCCTGCAGCCGGTCCCCCGAGCGGTCGGCCGTGATCTCGATGCCTTGCAGGTTCAGCCGCGACCATGCGTACGCGACCGGAAGGCCCAGGAGCGCCACGTACGAAAGGCGCCACGCCAGCCAGAACCCTGTCGAGATCGCGCTGAAGGCGCACACGAAGAACAAAATCACCACGCCCGTCAGCGTGCGATTCTCGATGAAGATGGTGCGATAGAGGCGCGTGAGACGCCGCATAGCGATCGCCTATCGGCTGCTCTGCTGGCTCGTCGTCCGTGTCGATTCCGCGGGTGACGGCGCGCCGCCTCGCGCACGCGCTCCCGGCACCGGCGTCCGTTCCAGCACCTGGTCCACGATCTCCTTCGCCGTCACGTTCTTCACGCGCGAGGCCGGGCTCACGATGATCCGGTGCCCCAGCGTCGCGTACGCCAGCTCCTTCACGTCGTCCGGCACCACGAAGTCCCGCCCGTCCAGCAGCGCCCGCGCCTGGCACGTCCGGTACAGCGCCAGCGACCCGCGCGGCGACGCCCCCAGGTACACCGACGCGTTCTTCCGCGTCGCATCGACGATCGTCACGATGTACTGCTTGATCAGCGGGTCGACGTAGATGTCCTTCACCGCCCGCTGCATCGAGAGCAGCTCGTCCGGGTTCGTCACCCGCTCCAGCGAGTCGATCGGGTGCTGCCGCTGCTGCCCCTCCATGATCAGCACCTCGTCCGTCATCGACGGGTACCCCAGGTGGATCCGCAGCAGAAAGCGGTCCAGCTGCGCCTCCGGCAGCGGGAACGTCCCCTCGTATTCGATCGGGTTCTGCGTCGCCAGCACCATGAACGGCGCCGGCATCGGGTGCGTGATCCCGTCCACCGTCACCTGACGCTCCTCCATCGCCTCCAGCAGCGACGACTGCGTCTTCGGCGTCGCCCGGTTGATCTCGTCGGCCAGCACCACCTGCGCCACGATCGGCCCGGGCCGGAACTCGAAGTCGCCCGTCTTCTGGTTGTAGATCGAAACGCCGGTCACGTCGCTGGGCAGCAGGTCGGGCGTGAACTGGATCCGCCGGAAGTTGCACCCGGTCGAGACGGCGATGCTGCGCGCCAGAATCGTCTTCCCCACGCCCGGCACGTCTTCGATGAGCACGTGGCCCTGACACAGCAGCGAGATCAGTGTCAGCCGGACCTCGGCCTCTTTCCCGATGATGACCTTCTCGACGTTGGCGATGATCCGCTCGGCGACGATCTTGGGGTCTTCCATGTATTCCTCCGGCCGGGGTCGGGGCGGGTGTACGAGAGGTATACGTCTCTGGGCGAGGGAAGGTTTCTCGATTATAGCAACGCCCGGCCGCCCCGTTCCCGCCGTCTTTGTGACAAAACGCTGATGCTTCGCTGATCGGAGGCGCGTGGCTCCATCCGAATGATCCGCCCTCAGCGCCGGACCGAACAAGCTCCAGCAGGAGGGCGATATCGCCCGCTGAGGGAGGTTCGGTCATGGCCGCCGAGTACGTGTTCATCGACGAGTGGGATGTCCGGGCGCCCCAGCAGGCCGTGTTCGACGCGCTGGCCGATGCCCGCCGCTACCCCGACTGGTGGACGCCGGCGTACATCGAGGTCACCTCGGACGACGAGCCCGCCGTAGGCGCCATCGCACAGACGCTGTTCAAGGGCGCCTGCCCTACAAGCTGCGCGTGACCTCGAAGATCGTCCGCTACGAACCCCCGCGCGAGTTCGAGGTCGCCGTCGACGGCGATCTGTCAGGCCGTGGCGTCTGGACCGTGACCCCGAACGGCGACGGTGTCTACGTCCGCTTCGACTGGCGCGTCAACGCCGGCCGCACGCTCCTCCGCGTACTGACGCCCGTCCTCCGCCCCCTCTTCCGCGCCAACCACAACTACGCCATCGCCCGCGCCAAAGCCGGCCTCGAACCCTACGCCAATTCACGCGTCGCGCTGAAAAGCTGAAAAGCTGAGAAGCTGACCGGCTGAAGAGCTGAAGAGCTGAGGAGCTGAAAAGCTGACAGGCTGACAGGCTGACAGGCTGACAGGCTAACGGCTCCCCGCAAAGTCCGCCTTCGCCTGGCGGACCAGCTCCGGGTCCAGCGCCAGCTCCACCCCCGTCATCGCCAGCGCCTTCGCCACCGCCACCATGTTCTCGTGCGCCGCGTCCGTCGCCGCCACCGCCGTGAACTCCGGCGAGTGCGTGAACTTCGGCGCCCCCACCCCGAACGTCGGGTGGATCGACGGCACCACCTGGCTCACGTTGCCCATGTCGCTGCTCCCGCTCGTCAGGTCCCGCGGCTCGATGAACGTCCGCCCCAGCTCCTCCGCGTTCCGGCGGTACGCCTCCACCATCGGCCGGTTGTTCTTCATCGGCGCGTATTCAGACTCCTCGTGCCAGTCCATCGTCACCGTACACCCCGTGGCCAGCGCCCCCGCTTCAAAGCATGCCTTCACGCGCTGCTTCAGCTCCTCCAGGTACCACGGCTTCAGCGCCCGCACGTAGAACGCGCCCTTCGCCCGCTCCGGCACGATGTTCGGCGCCTCGCCCCCGTACGTCACGATGCCGTGCAGCCGCGCGTCGCGCCGGATGTGCTGCCGTAGCTGCGCGATCGACTGGTACGCCGTCACCAGCGCGTCCAGCGCGTTGATCCCCTGCTCGGGAAACACCGACGCGTGTACGGCTTTCCCCCGGTACTCCACGTCCACGTGCGCCACGCCGAACATCGGCGATTCCGCCAGGTCCACCGGCCCCGGGTGCGCCATCATCGCCACGTCGATGTCATCGAAGGCGCCGCCCGTGATCATCGGGATCTTGCCGCCGTTCCCCTCCTCCGCCGGCGTCCCCAGGATCACGATGCGCGCGTCGCCCGGGTCCAGCGCCTTCGTCAGCGCCGCCGCCGCGCCCACGCCCGTCGTCGCGATCAGGTTGTGCCCGCACGCATGCCCGATCTCCGGCAGCGCGTCGTACTCCGCGCAGATGGCGATCGTCGTCGGTCCGTGTCCCCACTCACCCCGGAACGCCGTCTCCATCCCGTACGCGTGCTCCTGCACGGCGAACCCCTGCGCTTGCAAGAACGGCGCCAGCAGCCCGTACGCGTGCCGCTCCTCCCACGCCAGCTCCGGGTGCGCGTGGATCTCCTTCGAAAGCCGGATAAGCTCCGGCGCCAGCGCGTCGACAGCCGCCCGCGCCCGCTCCTTCGCCGTTGCCATGTCGCTCATCTCGTACCACCATTCGTCGCGTTGCGCGCCCCACGCCGGGCCTCGAACTCTCGCACTGCCTCGGCCAGCAGCTCGCCGTCCAGCGCCAGGTCAACCGCCGTCGTCGCCAGCATCCGCGCCGCGTCCAGCATCGCCGCCTGCGCCGCGTCTGTGCCCGCTACCTCCGCGAACTCCCGCGTGTGCGGGCGCGCATTGCCGATGCCGAACGCCGGGTGGATCGCCGGCAGCACCTGGCTCACGTTCCCCATGTCCGTGCTTCCCACCGACTCGCGCGACAGGTCCACGAAGTGCCGCCCCAGCGCCTCCCCGTTCCGCGCGTACGCCTCGGCCATCGCCTGGTTGTGCAGCACCGGCGCGTACTCGATCTCGAACCACTTGACCTCGGCCCGGCACCCCGTCGCCAGCGCCCCCGCCTCGATGCAGGCCTCCACGCGTCGCTTCAGGTCCTGCATGTACTCCATCGTCCCCGCCCGCACCGAGAACCGCCCCGCCGTGTGCTCCGGGATCACGTTCGTCGCGTCGCCGCCCTTCGTGATGATGCACGCCAGCCGTGCGTCCCGCCGGATGTGCTGCCGCAGTTGCGATACACCGTTGTACGCCGTCACGATCGCGTCCAGCGCGTTCAGCCCGTTTTCCGGCGATGATGCCTGGTGCGCCGCCTTGCCGAAGAACTGCACGTCCGCCTGCGCCGCCCCCTGCCAGCCGCCATACACGAAATCGACCGGACCGGGATGCGCCATCAACGCCGCGTCGATGTCGTCGAAGCAGCCCCGCTTGATCATCTGGATCTTCCCGCCCCCGTACTCCTCCGCCGGCGTCCCCAGCAACACGATACGGGCGTCGCCTGCGTCCAGCGCCGCCGCCGCCGCGATCGCGCCGCCCAGCCCGCACGCGGCGATCAGGTTGTGCCCGCACGCATGTCCCATCTCCGGGAGCGCGTCGTATTCGGCGCAGATGGCCAGCGTCACCGGCCCCCGGCCGCGCTCCCCCCGGAAGCACGTCCCCATCCCGTACGCCTGCTCCTCGACCTCGAAGCCGTGTCCGCGCGCGCCCGCAACCAGCGCCTCGTACGCCTGCCGTTCCTTGAACGCCAGCTCCGGCGCCTCATGGATCTGATGCGAGAGCCGTACCAGTTCGCCGGAGATACTGGAAACGGCGTCCAGCGCGCGCTGCTTCGCCGTTTCGATGGCGGCCACCGTAGTCATCCCGCCTCCTGTTGTGTGCGGCAAGCGTACACCGGAGGCACACAACGTCGTAGGGGCACGCCGCCGCGCCGAAGGCCCTGCGCCAGCACGG
Source organism: Dehalococcoidia bacterium (assembly GCA_035286725.1). Classification (GTDB taxonomy): domain Bacteria; phylum Chloroflexota; class Dehalococcoidia; order DSTF01; family JACRBR01; genus JACRBR01. The sequence continues at coordinate 14,520 of DATECV010000124.1, forward strand.
GTGCCCTGTGTGTTTGCTTACTCAGTGCCCGGGAACTAGTTCCGTTCGTTGATCGGCGTCCACCGCAGGTGGCGCGGCCCCGTGTACTCCAGCAGCGGCCGGATGAGCACGTTGTCGTCGTACTGCTCCAGCACGTGTGCCACCCACCCCGGCATCCGCCCGACCGCGAACATCGGGATGAACTGCTCGTCCGGGATGCCCAGCAGGCTGTACACCGCGCCCGCGTAGAAGTCCACGTTCGGGTAGATGCCCTTCGCGCGGTACGGCTCCATCGCCCGCTCGACTTCTTGCAAGATCTGGAACCACTGGTCGTTGCCGCGCTTGTGGCCCAGATCCCGCGCCACGCCCCGCAGCTCGCTCCCGCGCGGGTCCTCGTTCTTGTACACGCGGTGCCCGAAGCCCATCACCTTCTCGCCGGCCTTGATCTTCTCTTCGATGTAGTCGATCGCCTTCTGCGGATCGCCGATCTCCTCGACCGTCTTCTGCACCGCCTCTGCCGCGCCGCCGTGCAGCGGCCCCTTCAGCGTCGCGATCGCCGCCACGATGCACGAGCCGATGTCCGCCGCCGTCCCCGCCGCCACACGCGCCGCGAACGTCGAGGCGTTGCTGCTGTGCTCGGCGTGCAGCACCAGGTCCAGGTCGATGATCTTCGCGTCCTCCGCCGTGGGCTCTTGCCCGAACATCATGTACAGGAAGTTCGCCGCGTGGCTCAGGTCCTCGCGCGGGCTCACCGGGTCCAGCCCCTGCCGGATCCGGTGCATCGCCGCCACGATTGTCGCCACCTGTGAGATCAACCGGATCCCCACCGGCAGCCCCACTTCGGCCGTCGCCTCGTGGCTGTTCTCGTCCAGCCCCACCACCGCCGAAACGGCCGTGCGCAGGATGTCCATCGGGTGCGCCGCCTTCACCCGCTCGATGATCTCGATCACCGGCCCCGGCACCGTGCGGCCCGCCTTGAGTTGCCGGTCGAAGTCGCGGAGCTGACCGCGGTTCGGCAGCGCCCCATACAGCAGCAGGTACGACACTTCCTCGAACGTCGCGTGTACGGCCAGGTCGTGGATGTTATAGCCGCGGTAGACCAGCTTCCCGGCGTCTCCGTCGATGAAGGCGATGCGGGTCTCGTCTAGGACGACACCTTTCAATCCCGTGCCGGCGCCGCTCATGCGTCAGGTCTCCTTCTGGCTTCCTCCGGGCGCGGCGGGGTAGCCGGGCCCTCCTTCTCAGTATTCGGCTGGTGAATAGCGTAAATAGACCGTGTTTATCCTATCACGATGCGATCACCACCCCGGTTGGGTTCGATGAACATCGTGTTACGGGCTGCCGCAGCCTCCCGATCCCGTTGCCAGGTGTGGCCGCGCCATCGACATAACCGAGCGTTTGCAGGGTGGCAGGCTCGCTGCTACCATTGCGTCTGCGTGTCCACATGGACCGCGGACAAAGAAGCTAGGCTACAGCGCTCGATAGGAGAGACGACCCGGGGCCTGGCCGGCTGGATTCGCGAGAAGCGCGGGTTCTGCCGGGGGCCTTTTGCGTTGTCAAACGAAAAATGGACGCCGACAGAGTTGGCAACCACGTACCACCATTCACCTAGCGGTTCCGGGTTTCGTCCCGGGCATTCGGACCCCGGCGGGCACGGGGTGGAAAGGACACTCGAATGCACGTAACGATCGATGGGTTCGGCGGCAACCCCGCGCGGCTCGGAAATCTTGAGCTGGTCCGCAATCTCCTCGACCGGTATCCGGACGAAATCGGAATGACAAAGATCTCGGAGCCTCACGTCTTCGAGTACTCCGGCATCAAGTCCGAAGACTGGGGCGTCTCGGGCTTCGTCCTCATCGCGGAGTCCCACATCGCCATCCACACCTTCCCCGAGCACGGCCAGGTGTGGGTCGACATCTTCTCCTGCAAGGGCTTCGACGACCTCCCCGCCATCGACAAGATCGT
>DATECV010000125.1:0-3506 GCA_035286725.1 Dehalococcoidia bacterium
TCCTTCGCCAAGATGCGATGGGCCGTCGAGCGAGCGCCGTGCGGCTCAGGATGAAACCGGCTAATGTGACACTTGCCCCTGTGCTAATGCGAACACGCGTGCTATAGTCCGCGCAGCTTGAACACAGGCCGGCCGAAGGAGGAGCGCCATGCTCGCCAAAGTCAACAGCTGCGCGGTGATCGGACTGGACGGGGAAGTGGTCGACGTGGAGGTCGATATCAGTCCCGGCGTGGGCAAGTTCGATATCGTCGGGCTCGGGGATACGGCGGTCCAGGAGGCGAAGGACCGGGTGCGGGCCGGGATACGGAACTCGGGGCACAACTTCCCGAACCAGCGGATCACGGTGAACCTTGCGCCGGCCGACCTGCGGAAGGAAGGTCCGTCCTACGACCTGCCGATCGCCGTCGGCATCCTGATCGCGGCCGGGCAGATCCCGGAACCGTTCACGAGCTCCGTTTTCCTGGGCGAGCTATCGCTCGACGGCCGCGTGCGGCACACGCAGGGGATCCTGCCGATGGTCGGCCTGGCGCGGGAGCGCGGCTTCCACAACGTGTTCGTGCCCGAGGACGACGCCGCCGAAGCCGCGCTCGTCGAGGGGATCGAGGTGATCCCGGTGCCGAACCTGGTGCACCTCGCGGCGCACATGCGGGGTTTCGACCCGATTGAGCCATTCATCCCGAAGCAGCGGTTCGACCCCGCGGAAGGTCCTGCCGCGGAGGGCGTCGATTTCCGGCACATCCGCGGACAGGAGCATGTGAAGCGCGCGCTGGAGGTGGCGGCCTCGGGCGGGCACAACGTGATCATGGTAGGGCCGCCCGGCTCCGGGAAGACGCTGCTGGCCAGGGCTACGCCGACGATCCTCCCGCGCATGACGGCGGACGAAGCACTGGAGGTGACGAAGATATACTCGGTGGCCGGGATGCTCCCCCAGGGGACGCCGATGATTCACGCGCGGCCCTTTCGCGCGCCGCACCACACCGTGTCGCACGCGGGGCTCGTCGGCGGCGGGCGGCAGCCGCGGCCGGGCGAGATCACGCTGTCGCACCGCGGCGTGCTGTTTCTGGACGAGCTGCCGGAGTTCGCGCACTCGGTGCTGGAGTCGATCCGGCAGCCGGTGGAGGACCGCAAGGTCACGGTCAGCCGCGCGCAGGGCAACGTCACGTTCCCGGCGAACTTCATGCTCATGTCGGCGATGAACCCATGCCCGTGCGGCTACTACGGCGATACCTCGAAGCACTGCACGTGCTCGGAGTCCACGGTCACGCGTTATCAGCACCGCATCTCGGGGCCGCTGCTGGACCGGATCGACATCTTCGTCGAGGTGCCGCGCGTGGACTACGAGAAACTGACTGACGGACCTTCGGCGGAAGGATCGGCGGAGGTGCGAGCGCGCGTCGAGGAGTGCCGGGGGAAGCAGCGGTTGCGCTTTTCGGAATCTCGGATGTCGTCGAACGCGGAGATGGGGCCGGTGGAGGTGCGAGAGTTCTGCCAGCGCTACCTGGACGACTCGTCGCGCTCGCTTCTGCGGATGGCGGTGAACCAGCTGGCGCTCTCGGCCCGCGCGTATCACCGGGTGCTGAAGGTCTCGCGCACCATTGCGGACCTGGCGAGCAGCGAGACGATCGCCGCGGCCCACGTGGCGGAAGCGCTGCAGTACCGGCGCCGGGGCCAGGACTGAGCGCCTGCCGAAGCCGCGATGCTAAACTGGTTCCGTGGCCGAACTAAGAAGCATCGAGCCGCTGCGAGCGATCATCGAGACGCAACCGCTCGGGGTCTTCAGCGATATCGACGGCACACTCGCCCCCATCGTCCGGGACCCGGCCGCTGCTGCGATCTCGCCGCTCGCGAAGGAACTGCTGGAGCGCTTGATCGCCCGCGGTGTAAGGGTTGCCCTCGTGAGCGGCAGGGAGGTTGAGGTCGCGCGCCAGATTGCCGGAGTGGAGGGCGCGGCGTACGCCGGCAACCACGGGCTGCACGTCTGGCTGGACGGACGCAGCGAGACGACGGAAGCGGTGGAGCCGTACGTTTCGCAGGCGCGGAGGGTGCTGGCGGAGATCGGGGATATCCGGTATCCAGGGGTGTCGATCGAAGATAAGGGGCCGGTGCTCGCGTTCCACTACCGGAACGCGCGGGACGAAGTGCGCGCGCGTGATGAGATTCTGTCGGCGATTGCCGGAGCCGCTGGCGCCGCGGCGTTCGGCACGTACGAGGGGCGAAAGGTCATCGAACTGCGGCCGCCGCTGGAGGTCAACAAGGGGACGGCGATTGTACACCTGGCGGAACGGCTGGGCATTGGAGCCGCGATCGCTATTGGCGACGACATGACCGATGTCGACATGTTTCGGGGAGTGGAGACGCTGCGACAGAGGGGTATCCCCGGTGCGAATGTGGCGGTGTGGAGCAACGAGGCTTCGGCGGCGCTGCTAAACGCCACGGATTACTTCGTGAGGGGGGTGCCCGGTGTGGAGTGGCTGCTGGAGGAGATGCTCAGAGCGCTCCCTGCGTGATCGCCATCAGGTCCTGGAACTGGCTCTCCAGCCAGTGTGTGATGTCCTGCTCTTGAACGAGGCGCTTGAGGGCGGCGGCGCGGCGCCGGCGCTCGTCAACGGGCATCATGAGCGCGTGGTGGAGCGCACGGACGGTGCCCTCGAGGTCGGTGGGCGACACGTTCAGGCTGAACTCTGACAGTTGCTCGGAGGAGCCGGCGAGCTCCGACAGGATCAGCACGCCGTCGCCCTTGTTCACGAGCGGGCCTTCCTTGGAGACGAGGTTCATCCCGTCGATGATCGGGTTGACGAGGAGCACGTCGTAGAAATACATGCCGGCGATCGCCTGCGCATAGTTGTTTTCGTAGAAGACGCGGATGGGCTGCCAATTGACGTCGCCGAAATGGTCGTTGATCGACTCAACGAGTTCGAAGATCTCGTCGGTGTAGGTCTGGTAGACTCCCAGCTCGCTGCGAGACGGCACGAGGAACTGGAGGAAGTTGACGTTGCCACGGAACTCCGGGTGCCGCTCGAGGAGCAGCTCCCAGGCGCGGAGACCGCGGACGATGTTCTTGCTGGGCTCGGACCGGTCCACGCGAACGATTGTCTGTTCCCCCAACAGAGGGCGGAGGCGTTCCTTGTAGGACTCGACTTCGGCGGAAGCGGCGTATTCCAGGAGCCCGTCGGCGTCGATGGAGATGGGGTAGTGGCGGACGCGAGTCGTGCGGCCGCGGTAGTGGACGAGACGGCGCCCGAAATCGATGTCGACATCTTCGAGCATCGTCTCGCAGCAGTGGAGGAAGTTTCGGACGTCGGCCATCGTCTGGAGGCCAACGATGTCGCAGGCGCACATGTCTTCGTGGATGCGGCGGCACATAAACTCGGGCAAGAGGCCCCAGTAGCGGGGCCCGGGCCAGGGGATGTGGGTGAAGTGGAGGATGGTGGCGTCGGGCAGTTCGTTCCGCACGAAGGCGGGGGCGAGGTAGAGGTGGTAGTACTGGAGGAGGATGCAGGGGGGCT
>DATECV010000126.1:0-2420 GCA_035286725.1 Dehalococcoidia bacterium
TGGTCGCCGACGCGTGCAGGCGCCAGGTCCTCCAGCAGCAGGACGTAGTCGCCCGACGCTGGTTCAAAGGCGCTGTAGTAGCAGCGCGGTGTCCGCAGCTCCACGGTCTCCGCGATCTGCTCGTAGAAGCGCACCTCACGCTCGTAGAAGCGGAAGAACTCCGGCACCTCGCGATTCTCCGGCGCGGTGGCGGGCATCTTCGCGATGAGCGACTGCGGCGCGCCGTCTTCGGGCCGGTCGTACTTCGGCCGTATCCGCGCCAGCTCGCCCATGAAGCCGGTGCCCTCCTGGATGCCGGTCTTCATGTCGAACGAATGAACCTTGGCGCCCGTGATGGTGCCCGTCTGGCGGAGGGCGTGGGTCAGCCACTCAGGCGTCAGCTCTTGCGGGCTGGTGGGGATCTGCAACGTCGTCATCGCTACCTCGCCTGGCGCTAACAGCGGCTCACATGTACATGCCGCCGTTGGGGTTGAACTGCTGGCCGGTGATCCAGTCGCCCTCGGTGACGAGGAAGCGGACGAAGGCGGCGACCTCCTCCGGCTTGCCGAAGCGGCCCAGCGGGATGCGGCTGATCAGCGCCTGCTGCACCTCTTCGGTGAGGGCGATCACCATGTCGGTTCCGATGAAGCCGGGGCACATGGCGTTGACGGTGATGTTGTAGCGGGCCAGCTCCTGCGCGGCCGACTTGGTGAAGGCGATCAGCCCCGCCTTCGCCGCCGCGTAGTTCGACTGGCCGACGTTGCCCATCTGGCCGATGATGCTGGACATGTTGATGATCCGTCCGTAGTTGCGCTCGATCATGTGGGGGAGGACGGCGCTGGTGCAGTAGAAGGCGCCGCTGAGGTCGACGGCGATGACTTCCTGCCACTCCTCGATCGACATGCGGCGGAGCGTGCGGTCTCGGTTCACGCCGGCGTTGTTCACCAGGATGTCGATCTGGCCGAACTCGTCGAGCGCGCGCTGGACCATCGCCTGTACGTCGTCGGGGTGGGCGACGCCGGCGCGCACGGCGATGGCCTTGCAGCCGTTGCTGGCGAGCTCCCCCACCAGCTCATCGGCCTGTTCCTGGCTCTGGAAGTAGTTGACCACCACGGCGGCGCCGTACTCCGCCAGCTCCTTCGCCACGGCGCGGCCGATGCCGCGTGAGGCGCCGGTGACGATCGCCACCTGGCCGTCCAGTCGCTTCTCCATGCTGCCGCAGTCCTCCTCCGATGGGAATTAGGAACAAGGTTCGCCAGGGCGAACGACGTGAGTGTAGCAGAGGAACAAGGAACAGGGAACAAGGATGGCTGAAGGCTGAAAGCTGACCGCTGGCGGCTACACCGCAGTCGGCGCCCGGTACTCGCCGAAGACCGCGCGCAGTTCGCCGCAGATCTCGCCCAGCGTGGCGTAGGCCTTGACCGCCTCCAGGATGGGCGGCATCAGGTTGTCGTCGCCGCGAGCGGCTTCGTTCAGCCCGGCGAGGGCAGCGCTGACCGCCTCGTTGTCGCGCTCGGCGCGCAGGCGCCGCACGCGCTCGAGCTGCGCACGGGCGGCCTCGGTGTCGACGCGGAAGATCATCTTCGGTGGTTCCTCGTTGTTCTGGAACTTGTTCACGCCGACGACGATGCGTTGCCCGTCCTCGACCTCCTGCTGCTGGCGGACGGCGGCTTCCTGGATCTCCTGCTGCATGTAGCCGGACTCGATGGCGGCGACCGAGCCGCCCATGTCCTCGACTTTGTCCAGCAGCTCCTGGGCGCGCGCCTCGATCTCGTTCGTGAGCCGCTCGACATAATACGAGCCGCCGAACGGGTCGATGGTATCGGTCACGCCGGTCTCGTGGGCGATGATCTGCTGGGTGCGCAGGGCGATGCGCTGCGCCTCCTCGGTCGGGATGGCGAGCGCCTCGTCGTAGCAGGAGAGGGCGAGCGACTGGACGCCGCCGAGGACGGACGCGAGCCCCTGGATCGCCGCGCGGACGATGTTGTTCTCGGGCTGCTGGGCGGTGAGGGTGGCGCCGCCGGTCTGGACGTGCGTGCGCAGCAGCCACGCCTTCGGGTCCTCGGCGTCGAAGCGCTCGCGCATCAGGCGCGCCCACATGCGGCGCAGCGCGCGGTACTTCGCGATCTCCTCGAAGAAGTTGTTGTGCGTGCTGAAGATCCACGAGATGCGCGGCGCGACTTCATCGACGCCGTAACCGCGGGCCTTGCACGCCTCGATGTACTCGATGGCGTTGGCGAAGGCGAAGGCGATCTCCTGCGCCGACGTGGAGCCCGCATCTCGGATGTGGTAGCCGCTCACGCTGATCGGGTTGAACTTTTGCGCGTTGCGCGCCGTGTACGTGATGAGGTCCGCCGCCAGCCGCAGCGACGGTCGCGGCGGATAGATGTAGGTGCCGCGCGCGACGTACTCCTTGAGCACATCGTTCTGCGCGGTACCCA
>DATECV010000127.1:0-2842 GCA_035286725.1 Dehalococcoidia bacterium
CAAACGTAAAATCCCCGGCGATCCGGCAGGTCGATCTTTAACAGATTGCCGGAAACGGTTTAATAGCGACGCCGTACTATAGCGACGTAGACAACAGCGCTGCGACCATGCTCCCCCGGTCGTAGCGCTGTTTCTTTTTGCCCATTTCGCCACGATGTGCCCGCGAAGAGGCGCTCGAAGGTGCCCTGAACGCAAACGCTCCGCCCCCGCTCGTATTCACCGCTCTTCCTGGACAGCACGAGCACTGCCTCGGACCTGCCGGGTGAACTCGTCGATCCAGCCGGCCGCGATAGAATTGCTGACAGCAGTTCGCGGCCTCCGCGCACCCCGGTTCGAGGTTGATTCGCATGCAGGAAGAACAGGGACCCGTCCACGCACCCGAGTTCCCGCCGAGCGTCACGTGGCTGCAGGGCGGCCCGCTGACGCTGGCCGGGCTGCGGGGGCGACCGGCGCTGATCGACTTCTGGGACTACACGTGCGTGAACTGCATACGGACGCTGCCGTACGTGAAGGAGTGGCACCGGCGCTATCACTCGCTGGGGCTCACCATCGTCGGGGTACACGCTCCTGAGTTCTCGTTCGCGCGGGAGTACAACAACGTGCTTCGCGCGGTGCGGGAGCACGGGATCGAGTACCCGGTGGCGCTGGACAACGACTACGCGATCTGGCAGGCGTACGCGAACCGCTACTGGCCGGCCAAGTACCTGATCGACGGGAACGGCTACCTGCGGGGATATCACCACGGTGAGGGGGCGTATCGTGAGACGGAGGAGGCGCTGCAGGCGCTGCTGCGCGAGTCGTTTCCGCAGATCCTGCTGCCGGGGATGATGGACGCGGTGCGCGACGAGGACCGAGAGGGCGCGGTCTGCTACCGCGTCACGCCGGAGCTGTATTTGGGCTACCTGCGCGGCAACTACGGCACGGCGGCGATTGAGCCCGACAAGCCGGCGACGTACGCCGACCCCGGCAAGCACATGGACGGCTTCGTGTACTTGCAGGGCGACTGGCTGCTTTCGGGCGAGTACCTGGCGCGGCCGGCGGGCGCGCAGGGCGAGAGCCGGCTGGTGGTGCCGTACATGGCGAAGGACGTGAACCTGGTGATCCATCCGCCGACGTTTGGTGGTAGCGCGACGATCAGCGTGCTGCAGGACGGCAAGCCGCTGTCGCCGGAGGACGCGGGCGAGGACGTCGTTGCCGGCGCCGGGGCATCCGTCGTGACCGTCGACGCGCCGCGGATGTACCGGCTCGCGAGCAACCGCGAGATCGACCGCCACGAGCTGACGCTAGTCACGGCGTCCGACGGGGTGGCGATGTACGCGTTTACGTTTACGTCTTGCGTGATGCCGGAGTAGGGTGTGGTGGTCGCTGGTCGTCGTTGGTCGCTGTTGTGAGGGTCGATGCCGGCGGAATACACTTTGCCTATGCAAACGCCGAAGGAAGCTACCCGAGAGCTGCTTGAGATCCTCCCGGATGACGTCTCGATGGAGACGATCATGGCCGAGTTGTATGTCAAAGCGAAGGTCCTTCGGGGTATCGAGCAGGCCGAGCGAGGCGAGGTTGTGACGCAGGAAGAGGCCAAGAAGCGCCTCAGCCGATGGCTCGCGTAGTCTGGACGTTCGAAGCACTAGACGATCTCGAAGCCGCCATCGATTACATCGGTCAGAGTTCCACGGCGTACGCGCGAATGCTGGCGGCGAGCTTACGGACCTTCTTGCCACGTTTCCCGAACTGGGGCGGATGATGCCCGAGTTCGGCAATGAGCGGATCCGCGAGTTGATCATTCACAGCTATCGGATTGTGTACCACGTAGAAGTGCGGGAGGTTCGTGTCGTCGCGTTCCTTCACGGCGCGCGGGATATCTCGCAAATCGCCGAAGATCGGGGTTGGACGAGGTAACGCCGGTTACGCCACGAGCTGCTTGAGCAGCGCGCGGAGGCGTGGAGTCTGCTTGAGGGCGTCGCGCAGTCCATTGATCGCCTCCTCGTCGAGGATGAGAGCGCCGCGCTGGAATTGACCACCCGGGCTGTAGAAGCAGAAGCGCACGCTGGCCGTGCCCGCCGCCTCGCCGTCCTCGTACTGCATGAGCTGGATCGCGGGCTCGTGGTGCGGTCCCGTCCACGACGCCTCTTCCACGATCTGCCCGCTCCCCCAGTGCATCTCGAACGGACGCGGGACCGCGCGGCGCTTCGTTGTTGCAGGCTGTTTTCGCGATGTCTTCGTCGGCCGCATCAGACCTCCCTCTGCCGCGACGAGCGGCGCGGCGCCTGTCATGTGGTGAGGGTACACTTGGTCATCCTGCGCCTGCGAGACGGTGGTTCATGGACAACACGGTCGACCTGATCACGCGAAACCTGGACGAGGTCCTGACACGAGAGGACCTGGAGCGCCTCGTCGCGACGGGGACGCCGCTGCGGCACTACATCGGGTTCGAGATCTCCGGGAAGATCCACCTGGGGACGGGCCTTGTCTGCATGGGCAAGATCAAGGACTTCGTCGACGCCGGCGTAGACTGCACGATCTTCCTCGCGGACTGGCATTCCTGGATCAACGACAAACTGGGCGGGGACCGGGAAACGATCCGGCGGATGGCGACGGCGTACTTCGCGGAGGGGCTGAGGGCGTCATTCCGGTGCCTGGGGGGCGACCCTTCGAAGCTGCGGTTCGCGCTGGGCACGGACCTGTACCACCACAACGACGAGTACTGGGCCTCGCTCATCGATGTGGCGAAGGAGACCTCCCTCGCCCGCATGCAGCGCAGCATCACGATCCTGGGACGGAAAGAGGGCGAGTCGGTCGATTTTGCGAAGCTGCTGTATCCGGCGATGCAGGTTGCGGACATCTT
>DATECV010000128.1:0-4595 GCA_035286725.1 Dehalococcoidia bacterium
GGCGTTTCCGGAGCACCTGTTCCTCAAAGTATCGCGTCGTCTTCACTTGACGACGATGTTCAGCAGGCGGTTGGGGACGTAGATCACGCGGGCGATCTCTTTGCCGGCGACGTGGGCGGAGACGCTGGCGCTCTCCAGCGCGCGGGCGCGGGCGACATCTTCGGGGGCGTCGAGGGGGAGCAGCAGGCGGTCGCGGACCTTGCCGTTCACCTGCACCGCCACCTCGACCTCGTCGGCGCGGGCCAGTGCCTCGTCGTACCTGGGCCACGGCTGCGTGTGAATGCTGTACGGCTTCCCCAGCCGCTGCCACAGCTCCTCGGCGATGTGCGGCGTCGGAGGCGCCAACAGCAGCGTCAGCGACTCTACCGCCTCGCGCCAGGCGTCGCCATCGACCTCAGTGCTCGAAGAGTCGCCGTGGAGACCGGACTCGCGCAGGCGAATGAGCTCGTTCGTGAACTCCATCATCGCTGCGATCATCGTGTTGAAGCGGAACTCCTGGATGTCCTCGGTGACCTTCTTGATCGTCTTGTGCGTCCAGCGGCGCAGGCCGCGCGTTTCGGGCGCGTCCGGCTTCGCCGCCGTGCGAATGTCACCTGTGACGGCGTTCCAGGCGCGATTGAGCCAGCGGTAGATGCCGGTGATGCCGCTGGCGTCGTACGGCCCGCCCTGGTCCCACGGCCCCAGGAACATCAGGTACGCGCGGAAGGTATCGGCGCCCCAGCGCTCCACCTGGCTGTCAGGCGCAACGACGTTGCCGCGCGACTTGCTCATGCGCTGGCCGTCGGGACCCAGGATCTGGCCCTGGTTGAACAACCGCACCATCGGCTCGCTGTGCTCGACGATGCCCATATCGTGGGCGGCCTTCGTGAAGAAGCGCGTGTACAGCAGGTGCATCACCGCGTGCTCGGCGCCGCCGGTGTACTGATCGACGGGCAGCCATTTGCGCGCGAGCTCGCGGCTGAAGGGTCTTTCGTCGTTGTGCGGGTCGATGTAGCGCATCTGGTACCACGACGAGCACATGAACGTGTCCATCGTGTCGGTCTCGCGCTTCGCCGGCTTGCCGCACGTGGGGCAAGTCGTATTCAGGAAGCCCTGGTGGTACGTCAGCGGCGACTCACCCGTCGGGCGGAACTCCGCATCGTCGGGCAGCAGCACCGGCAGGTCTTTCTCGGGCACCGGCACGGCGCCGTGGTCGTCGCAGTAGATGATGGGGATGGGCGTGCCCCACATGCGCTGGCGCGAGATCAGCCAGTCGCGCAGGCGGTAGGTGACGGCGCCCTTCCCGTAGCCCTGCTCCTCCGCGTACTTGATCGCTGTGGCGACCGCAGCCTCGTCCGGCGTGCCGTCGAGCGGGCCGGAGTTGATCATCGTGCCGCCGTGGGGCAGCGCGGCGGTCAGCTCGCCGCCGTCCCAATCGGGATGCTGGAAGACGGGGATGATCGGCAGGCCGTACTTCTTCGCAAAGTCGAAGTCGCGCTGGTCGTGGCCGGGCACGCCCATGACGGCGCCCGTGCCGTAGGTCGCCAGCACGTAGTCGGCGATCCACACGGGCACTTTCCGGCCGTCGAACTTGTTCGTCACATAGGCGCCCGTGAAGACGCCGGTCTTCTCATGCTCGGTGCTCAGCCGCTCGATCTCCGACTCCTTGCGCGCGGCATCGACGTACGCCTGCACGGCCGCGCGCTGCTCGGGCGTCGTGATCTGCTCGACCAGTGGGTGCTCCGGCGCGAGCACGAAGAAGCTGACGCCGAACACGGTGTCGGGGCGCGTGGTGAAGACGGTGATCTCCTTCGTATCGACCCCGGGCACGTCGAGGCCGAATGCAAGGTGCGCGCCCTCGCTGCGGCCGATCCAGTTGCGCTGCATGGAGGCGACCTGATCCGTCCAGCGCAGCTCGCTGAAGTCCAGCAGATCGTCTGCGTACTTGGTGATGCGGAAGAACCACTGCTCCAGGTCGCGCTTCGCCACAACCGTGTCGCAGCGCTCGCACTTGCCATCGAGGACCTGCTCGTTAGCCAGCACGGTCTGGTCCTTCGGGCACCACCAGACGGACGCCTTCTTCTTGTAGGCCAGATCGTGCTTCAGAAGCTGCAGGAACCACCACTGCGTCCACCGGTAGTAGTCGGGCGATGCGGTGACGACCTCGCGCGACCAGTCGAACATGGCGCCCATCATCTTGAGCTGACCGCGCATGTGCTCGACGTTCGCGGCCGTCCACGCGGCCGGGTGCGCGCCGTTCTTGATGGCGGCGTTCTCGGCGGGGAGGCCGAAAGCGTCGAAGCCCATCGGGAAGAGCACGTTGTAGCCGGTCATGCGCTTGTAGCGCGCGGCCGCGTCGGACGGCGACATCGCGAACCAGTGTCCGATGTGGAGATCGCCCGACGTGTAGGGCAGCATCGTCAGCGCGTACCACTTCGGTCGCGGGTCGTCGTCGGGCGTGCGATAGAGCTGGTCGGCCTCCCACCTCGCCTGCCACTTTCTCTCGATGGCCTGCGGGTCGTAGCGTTCAGCCCCCCCGGGCCGCGTCTTCGTCGCATCCATGGTCACGGTCCACCTCGGGTGAGTCGTCGGTTCTCAGTTCTCAGTTCTCAGTTCAAAGTTTTCGGTCGCCGCCGGTTGCCGGTCGAGTTTGCTGTTTGCTGGCGGCTGTACCGGGCCTCAAGCCCCTAGTCCCTTTCTCTCGCCGTGTCTTCCGGATCGCCTCGCTGCACGTCGTCGTCGTACGCGGCGTTCGGCGGGCGGATGTTCTTCGTGAGGACACGCAACTCCAGCAACACCACGGCGAAGAGCGTGCAGAACACCGCGACGATGTACGCCTCGATACCGATCGCTACGCCGATCGCCGCCGTGGTCCAGATGGTGGCGGCCGTCGTGACGCCCTTCACGGTGTAGCCCTCGCGGAAGATGAGCCCGGCGCCCAGGAAACCGATGCCGGTGACGATCTGCGCCGCGATGCGATCATCGCCGCCGTACAGGGTTGACATGTCAGCGAACAGCGCGGAGCCCAGGCACACGAGCGCCATGGTGCGCACGCCCGCCGGGTAGCCCCGGTACTCTCGTTCGAGCCCGATGACGGAGCCCAGCACGGCCGACAGCGCCAGCCGCGCGACGATCTCCCACTGCGTGCCGGTATCCAGCATGGGCCCTCACCCCTGGCCCCTCTCCCAGAGCGGGAGAAAGGAACTCGCCGATTCGAACAAAACGAAAACCCCCCGTCCACAGGGACGGAGGGTCTGCTCCGCGGTACCACCCTGGTTGTCGCCGGCGGCGACCACCTCGTACGCGATATCGGGCGCACCCGCCGGCGGCTACCTCGCCCTGGCGAGCTCACCGCCGGTGCTCCCCGGCGAGTTCAGCGCGTTCACGTGCCGGCTCACACCACCGCCGGTTCTCTGATGTGGCACAGCCGCCCTCGGCTGTGTAGCGCCTACTACTCCGGATCGCCGCGTTGCCTTCAGTTAGGCCGCATTATATGTGGAAGTGGCGGTGCCGCCGCAAGCGGCGAACTCCCGCATGTCCAGCGCCGAAGGGCTCCGTGCGGATCCTGGAGGGGATCTGGACCGCGACTGCGACATGGACATGGACGTGACGGACCGCAGATGATCGCGAGCCAGAATGGGGCCTTCTTCGGCGGACTGCTGTATTCGAAGTGGCTGGATCCGGAACCGGAGCTGCACGACCTGGATATCGACATCAAGGACATCCAGAAGGTGTTCGGCCGCGATGGCAGCACCTGCCAGGCGCCGATCTCCGCGCCGCCGCCGCTCGACCCGCCCGTGCCGTCGGGCAGCAGCACGACTGCACTTTCGCCGTCTCGCCGACTACACTTCCGCGATGCCTCGATCAAAGGACCCGCCGCGGGCGAAGATACATCTCTCGGCCGAGGATGCGCGCCGCATCGTGATCCGCGCGCAGGGTCTCGCCCCGAGCGCCGATCGACCGAAGACCGTCGCTGACGTGCTTCGACGGACTGGCGCGGTGCAGCTCGATACCATCTCCGTCCTCGCCCGCTCGCACGAGCTGGTGGCATACGCGCGCCTCGGGCCGGTGCCGCGCGCGACCGTGGAGGCCGGCTACTGGGCCGAGCCCGCGGTCGCGTTCGAGTACATCGCTCACGCCAACTGCGTCATCCCGATCGAGGACTACCCGTGGTTCGCCTTCCGCCGCCAGCACCTCGGCCGGCGCTGGCCGTCGCTCGCCAGCTCACCCGTCCTCACCGATGTGAAAGCACGCCTGCGCGATGGGCCGATCACCACCACGGACGCGGGTGGCGTCCGGAAGGCCGCCGGCTGGTGGAACTGGTCCGAGGCGAAGGAGGTGCTCGAGCTGATGTGCGCCCGCGGCGACGCCGTCTGCACGATGCGTCGCGGGTGGAAACGCGTGTACGACCTTCCCGAGCGGGCGATCCCCGCCGATCTGCTGGCGCGCCAGCCCACCGCCGAAGAGTCGTACTTGCATCTCGTGCGACAGGCGGCGCGCGCGCTCGGCGTCGGCACGGCGCGTGACATCGCCAACTACTACATGCTGCTCACGTCGTACGTTGGACGAGGACTCGAACGGAAGCGCCTCTTCGACGAGGCGATGGCCTCGAGCGG
>DATECV010000129.1:0-9245 GCA_035286725.1 Dehalococcoidia bacterium
AGGTCGGCGAGCTTGCCGGGCTCGATCGAGCCGAGGTCGTTCTCCCGGTTCAGGTACCACGCGTTGCCGCGCGTGTAGGCGCGCAGCGCGTCCCGGCGGCCGATCTGCTGGCCCGGATTGATCTGCTCGCCGAGCACGTTGAGGCCGGTCGTCGCGTAGTGCAGCGCGAACCACGGGTTGTGGGGCGCGATATGGACGCCGTCCTCGTGCAGGCCGGCCGGGATGCCGCTCGCGATGATCTGCGGGAACAGCGGGCCGACCGGCAGTCCATCGGTGCGGGGAACCCCGTTCAGCCAGCGGAAGCCGGACATCGACACGCCGCAGTTGAGCGCCTTCAGCCGCTGGAGCTGCGCGGGCGTTGCGAAATCGGCGTGCTGCAGGCCCCAGCGCAGGTCCTTGATGCCGAACTCCCCGTCCATCGCCTCATAGGTCGCCACGACCTGCTCGATGTTGGCGGTGCTGGTCGGGCTGCCGGCCTGGCTGTTCTCGTTGCGCCAGCGCGCCTGGGCGCACAGGCGCTGCGCTTCCAGCCACACTCGGTAGCCGTCCTGGTTGGTCGAGGTGGAGGACACGAAGGGGGCCGCCCATTCGCCGATGGCGCCGGTGCGCAGCATGTCGTCGCCGAAGAACTGGAACTGGTTCTTGAGCCGCTCGCGCAGCTCGGGCAGCTGGTGATCGAGATCGCCGAGCTCGGTGATGAACCCCTGGTTATGCAGGAAGTTCATCTGCAGCCGGACGAGGGCCTTGCCCTCGGCGTGCAACGCTAGCCAGGCGTCGTACATGCGGAAGTGGTTGAGGTTGAAGAGTGCGTGGTTCGGCTGCGGATCGAGCGAAGCCGGGTTGAGCGTCCCGGTCGCCACCGCGACCAGCGTCTGGTCGAGGTTGGTGGTGATGCCAACGCGCGCCGAGAACGCCATCGCGTCGAGCGCGCTGCGCTTCTTGTCCTCGAAGGTCTGCCGGACTCTGAGGTGGTAAAGGGCGAGATTCGCCTGGCTCGGATTGCCCCCGGGGATCGAGCCGTCGGCGCCGACCGCGACGGGGCCGCCGAGCGGCGCGGTCGCGCTCTCGAAGAAAGCCTTGCCGAGCGAGTTCGTCCGCGCCGGGCCGCCACCGCCCTGGTACAGGAACACCGGCCGGTCGGGCACCGCCGCGTCGAGCTCGGCGAGCGTCGGCAGGCGCAGCTCGGCAAACATCCGGGGGGTGCCAGCACCCATCGCAGTGATGAACTGGCCCTCGGGAACACCCGGCCGCCGGGCGGCGAGCATCGCCAGGACTTCGGCGATGTTCGACGCGAGCTCCCACTGCGCGACGTGATAGCCGGGGCGGTTGGCCAGGCTGACGAAATGCGTGTGGCTCTCGATCAGCCCGGGAACCACCGTTTTCCCGCGCAGGTCGATGACCTTGCCGCCGCGGCCGGAGTCGACGTTGCGCCCGACCGCGACGAACCGCCCGTTGCGAATCGCGACCGACGACACGACGCGGTTCCGATCGTCCAGCGTGTGGATCCGGCCGTTCACGAACACGAGCTCCTCGGCGGCCTCGTGCCGATCGTCGCCATGGTGGCGACCGGTGGCGGCCGCGAGCCCGGGCGCGGTGCCGGTCACCGCGGCGACGCCCGCCGCAGCGCCCGCCTTCAGCAGATTACGACGCGACCGGCCCTTGCCGTTCAGTTCGTCTTTGTTGTCGTTGCTCATCGTCGCCCCCTTGGGTCACTACATTGCGTTATCGATGGTCGCGCCGCCATCCGCGGTGCCAGTACTTCTTCCGCTTGTGATCGAGGTCGTCGTGCACGATCTTGCCGTTCACGATGGTGAGCACCGAGTGGATGTCCTTGATCTTCTCGTCCGGCACGCGCGCGGGATCGAAGTAGTTGTCGCTCAGCACGATCAGATCGGCGTACTTGCCCTCCTCGATCGTCCCCAGCTTGTCCTCGGCGTTGAGGAACCAGCCGTTGTCCGCCGTGTAGAGGCGCAGCCCCTCCTGGCGGGTGAGCGTTTGCCCGGCATTGATCAGCTCGCCCCGCGCGTTCTTGCCCGTGACGACGTAGTACAGGTTGATCCAGGGGCTCATGGTCGAAATCTGCATGCCGTCCGAGCTCATGCCGGCGCGGATGCCGCTGTCGCGCACCGTGCGGAACGGCGGGCCGTTGTTCGCGCTGCTGCCGGTGAGCCAGCGCCAGCCGCCGAGGAGGCTCACGCCGCCGCCCAGGTTCTTCAGCTTCGTCAGGTATTCCGGCGTGATGAACGGCACGTGCGCGACCACCCAGCGCAGCTTCTTGATGCCGTCCGGATTGCCCTGCGCGACCAGCTCGTCGTGGACGATCTGCCAGTTGTCGATGATGGTCTTGAAGTCGGTGGGGCTCAGGGAGTGGTTCTCGTTGCGCCAGCCGGCCTTCGCCACCAGACGGGTGCCGTTCTGCCACGATGCGCTGCCCGGAAAGAAGAACGGTCCCGCCGTGAACTCGCCGATGCCGAGGATCCGCAACATGTCGTCGCCGAAATCGGGAAACACGTTCAGCAGCCGCGCCTGCAATTCCGGCGTCGCTGGGTCCTCTTCCAGGTGGAGGAAGTTGATCCAGATCCGGTTGGTCAGCTTTCCCTCCTGATAGAGCGCCTGCACGGAATCGAACGCGCGATAGCGGTCGAAGTTCGCCGCGCCATCGGTGTTGTCGACGCCGCTATCCTTGTACGGGAATCCGCCCTGGTCGAGATGCGTGGTGATGCCCACGCTCGCGGCATAGGCCATCGCGTCCCGCAAGCCGCGCTTCTGCTCGTTGAAGGTCTGGATCTTGCGAAGCTCGAACAGGGCCTGCAGCGAAGGGCCGGTGCCGCCGAAGGGCGCGATCGCGATGCTGCCGTCGGCGCCGACGGTGATCCCGTGGCTCTCGAAGAATGCCTTGCCGAGGCTATTGGTCGCGCTCGGCCCGGTGAAGCTCTCGAAGAGAAACACCGGATGATGCGGCACGGCCTTGTCCAGCTCCTGGAGCGTGGGAAAGCGCGCCGCGCCGTCCGCCAGGAAGAATTGATTGCGACTGAATCCGCCGATGGACGTGATCCATTCGCCGGCCGGCACGTCGGCGGCGCGCGAAGCGAGCGTATCCAGCGCTTCGCGGATCGAGTTCGCGTTCTCGAGCCGCGTGTCGTGGCCGGGGCGCAACCCGAGCAGGATGATGTGGTTGTGGTTGTCGATGATGCCCGGCACAGCCGTGCGGCCGCGCAGATCGATCGTCTTCGTGCAGCGATCGTCGTCATCCCCCGCGCCGCGCCCGCCCAGCGCGGCGAACCGGCCGTCCTTGATCAGCACCGAGCGCACGACCGAATCGCGCCTGTCCATCGTGTGGATCCGGCCGTTGACGAGGCGGATCGCCTGCTTGCCGTCGCAGTGCCGATCGGCGCGCCGATCGTCGTCGCGATCGCCGTCCGCCGCGACCGGCGTGGCCGCGAAAAGTCCGGCGGCGAGAATCGCGCCGGCGACGAGCGCAGCGCGCGCTGCTTGCCATGGATATGCATGCTGCATTGACTTCTCCTGTCGTGGAACGATGGGGGAATGAAAGTGGTACGAGTGCCGGCGCGGATTGCGGTCGACGAGGTTCGGACGAAGGCGTCCCCCTTGGTGCCGGCGAGCTCCCGTGGACTGGCTGTTGTCGCTGCTCGCCTGGTGGATCGCTGAACGACTCCCGATCGTCGGGGTCTTCAGCTAATCTTCGAGTTTCAGATTAGGATTCGCGAGGATCGTCGTCAAGACGCAGCGCAAGATGTCAGGTGCACCGACGTTCGCCGAGCGCGCCATCCCACTCGCTCGAGACGCGCGCAAAGTGGGCGGGCAACCACATTTTCGGGAAGTCTTCGGGGCGTTGCCATCGGCCTTGAGCTGGCGCCGCGTCGCATTGCTCGCGTTTGGATTGCTCGTCGTGGCGCCGGCGCGCGCCGACGTCTATTCGTTTATCGACGACGACGGCACGCCGCGGTTTTCGAACATCCCGGACGACCCGCGCTACCAGCTGTTCCTCGAAGAGCCTCGCGCGCACCCGCTCGGAGCCGGGCTCGACAACCCGCGGCTCCAGGGTCGGCCCTACCATGCCGAGGTCAGGGCTGCGGCCTACCGGTTCGCGCTCGATCCGGCGCTCATTCATGCGGTGATCGAGGCCGAATCGAGGTACGACCCGAAGGCGGTCAGCGGGAAGGGCGCGATCGGTCTGATGCAAGTGATGCCGGAGACCGGGCGCCGGTACGGCGTGAGGGCGCAGGAGTTGCGCATCCCGAAAAAGAACATCGCGACCGGCGCGCAGTACCTCGCCGATCTCCTCCGCCTGTTTGAGGGCGACGTCGAGCTCGCGCTGGCGGGCTACAACGCAGGCGAGCACGCCGTCGCGCGCTACGGCGACACGATCCCGCCGTATGCCGAGACGAAGGCCTACGTGCCGCGCGTGGTGGGCTTCTGGAAGGCGCTCAGGGTGCCGAGCGCCGCGGAGACTTCAGGCCGCAGCGCCCGTCCGCGACTCTGAGCCCATCAGTCGTCCCGCCGGTCGTCCCGTTTGTCGTCCCGCCCGCGCACCGGGGGGATCTTCGCCTTGAGCCGGGACACGGTTTGCCGCGTCACCTCTGCGGCCCATTGGCTGTCCACGGCTTGCGGCAGACCGATCTTGGTCAGGTCGAGCGACAGGTTGGTGACGTAGATCCAGTCGCCAACTCTCACCAGGCTCGCCGGAAAGAGTAGCCCGCGCGGCGCACCGCGCCGGCTGATGCCGTCGAAGTCGCCGAGCTTCGCGATGACGCGACCGGTCTTGTCGAGCACGACGATCTCGTCGGCCTGGTTGGCGCAGAGCCAGAGGTTGTCGTGCCGGTCGATGATCAGGCCGTCGGCGCCGTTGACGCTGTTGACGAACACCTCCGGTGTGCCAGCGGTTCCGTCGTGGCGGACCGGGATGCGGATGACCTGGTCGTTGCCCGTGTTCGCGACAAACAGCGCGTGACCGTGCCTGTTGAATGCGAGCCCGTTCGCGCCGAACGGTGGAAACCCGCTGGTCGTGAGCAACGCGTCCTTGACCCAAGCGGTCGCCTCCCCGCCGTGACGTCCCGTCTTCCAGATGATGCCCAGGAAGGAGTCGGAGACGTAAACGTCGCCGTCTCGGTCGAACGCGAGTGCGTTCAGTCCCGCACCCGTCGTGCCCGCGGGCAGGGTCATGAACACCGACGAGTGGCCGTTGTGCGGATTCACCTTTCGGACGACCCCGGCACCGATATCAACGACCAGCAGAGCGCCGGTCTTCGGATGGAACGCGAGGCCGAGCAGCGCGCCCGAGGCCGGGTCGACGACTACGTCGCGCACGAGCTCCCCGTGGCGGTCGAAGACCACGAGCCGACCCGGGGACGCGCCCGTGGGGTCGAAGGTCGTGACGTAGATGTTGCCGTGACGATCCGCCGTGATGCCCTCGGGATTGTTGTCACCTGCCGGGAGCGTGGCGAAACGCTCGACTTCGCCACGATCCCAGGCGAGCGCGGTGAGCGGAAGCAGTGCGGTGAGAACGAGCGCGAACGCGAACTGCCGGCAGTCTTGTCGCATGGTGGTCTCCCCCTTTTGCCGTACGCGCGGCCGGACTTCATGCGCGGCGGATCCGGGGGATTCTCGGGAGCGAGGCGTCGAGTGTCAAGCGCGGGAACCGGCGAGTCCGCGCAACACGCGCCTGTGCCGATCCCACGTAAGCACCGCTCGCGATGCGCCGGGGTTGACTGGAAAATTCGCCGACACACTCGGTGCGCGGCGGCGGGGTGCCCGCCCAGAAGTTCCGGTTGTGCGCCGCGTCGAGCCGGTTCTGCGTCATACCGCCCCAACGAACCCCGCGGACGGTGGTAGCCACGCCAGCAGTCGACGAACCTCGAAGCGAGCGACTTACTGTGTCATCGCCTCTTATTGGGCCGTTGCTTCCAGTCGGTCCGCAACGGCACGGCGCTGAGGCGTCGACAACCGGAGCGTGAGGCCCTGGTCATCGAGCGCCTCTTCCTCTATGCCTCCCCTCAAGGATTGCACTTGCCGCCGTCGGTCGGCTGATTGCAGACATCGCTGTTGGCCGCTTGCAGGATCAGCGCGTCACGATCCGCCGCGAGCAGATACCCCTTCTCGTACGCGTTGTTGGCCGCCTTCGTCACTGCAGCGACGTACCCGTCGTGCGTGGCGTAGCGCTCTTCCAGCGACCGGCGCGGGTCACCAGCCGCGAGCCGCTGCGCCTTGGTCTTGAAGAACGGCACCATGCCGCCGACATAATTGCAGACCTGGCCGGCGTGGAACGGCCGGCCTTCATAGCCGACGTCGCCCGGACCGGCGGTGATGTTCCAGCCCAGGTAGGTCCCGAGCGGCGCATCCCTCTGCACCGTCGGCACGCCGCCGAGCTCGTTGCCGTCCTTGTCCACGCGCGGCACCAGCGTCTTGATCACGTGGCGGATCGGCGGCGGGGCGTTGGTCGGGACGCCGGACGCTTCGCTGTGGTCGTATCTCGGACCCCAGTCGTAGTCGAACACCGGGAAGACGAAGTTTTCCGGCTTGAAGATCGACTCCGGGATGCCCGGGATGCCCTTGGGGAATCCCATCGCCTTCATGGTCGGCTCGACCAGGAGCGGCCGCCACTTGCGATCGCGCTTGTGGCGATGCTTCCGCTTGCCGTCGCGGTCGTCGTCGTCGTCCCAGTCGCGATCCCAACCCGCGTGCTTCCACTGGCCATCGTGGTCATCGTCGTCGTCCCAGTCGTGATGCCGGCCGTCGTGCTGCTTCAAGGGCTCGAGGGTCGGCCACTGGCTCGGCGGCGGCGGCGTGCCCAGCATGACCCAGTCGCGCAGCGCTGCCCGCATGCGGTTCACGAGCCCAAGCGCGGGGACCGGGTTGGCTCGCAGCGTTCCTCTGCCCCAATTGTTGCCGGGGCAGTTCACTGAGCCCGCGGCCGCCGGAGCCTCCGTGGTCAGACCGTTGCCGCCGCCGTGCGTCGAGCTCGGCAGGTAGTACCTGCGCACGTTGCTCGGCAGCTCGAGATCGCGGTCGGCGGAGGTGCCTACCCACGACATCGTCATCTTCAGCGCAAACACTTCGGCGCCGCCGAAGGTTTCAATGACCTTCGGGCAGGTGTGGGTCTTCTTGCAACGGTCGAGAATGCCCGCCTTGGGAAGGTCCCGCACCTTGTCGGAGGCTTTCGCCCACCACTGCGGGCCTTCGCTCCCCATCTGGTAGAGCTCGAGCACGCCGTCCGGCTGCCCCCAGCGCGAGTTGTTCGCCACGCGCCGGCCCGCGATCAGCGGCCAGGCGCCTTCGTGGACGATGCGACCGCGCTCGTCCTGGTTCATGCCGAGGTGAATGAAGTGACGCGTGAAGTTCCCCGACTGCGAGGAGCCGCGGATGATGGCCCAGCGGATGCGGTCTCGCACCGGGTTCTCGGTGCCGTAATCGTCGTTTGCTCTGTAGCGGAAGAACGACTGCACGTCGCGGAACGCCGCGGTGCCGACGCCGAGGACGTAGGGGTCCTTCACTCTGTACGCGAGCTGGTAGAGCTTCGCCGGATCGAAGCCGTCCTTCATGCAGACGTGCACAGGTAACGCCATGACCGGGAGCGGCGCGGCAAAGGTGCTGCCGGCGCCGCAGTACTTCCAGTCGCTGTTGGGAACCGTTCCTCCCACGGTCACCTTGCCATTGATCGTTTCGTGCGTGACGATGGTCATGACGTCGCCGGCGTTACTGTTCACGTCCACCGGAAAGTAGGGGATCGGGTTGCCCATCACGTTCAGAGCCGCGGAGTTGAGCCCGCTGCGGTTGATGATGCGGGCGAAGATCCTTCCGGTCACGCCGGCGAGCACCGGGGTCTTCACGTAGTGGTTGGCGAACACCGGGGCCGTACACGGCGGGACGGCGGTCGGGAGGCAGTCGACGTTTGCGGGCAGGCGGGTGGCGCCGGCGTTGTCGCCTTGCCAGCCGCTGAGGAGCTGCAGATCCCCCGCGGCGATCAGGTCGCTGGTGAGATTCACGTTGCCGCCCCGATTGGGCACGTCGTGCCACATCAAGCCGCTCGAAAGGCTCATGTCCGTCGGCTTGCGGATGCGGAAGCTGGCGATGTATTCGATCTTGCCGTGGGCGTTCCTGGGCGCGCGCTTGATGTCGGTGATGAGCTCGTTCTTCGGGCGGTGCGGATCGAGCTCGCCCCAGGCGCGGCCGGTGAGCTCCTCGTACGACGGTTGGTTCGCAACCGGCCCCGTGGTGTCGATCACGATCCTGGTCACGCGCGCCTCGCCGGGCGGTGCCCAGGCGAGCGCCGTCGCGGCGGCGATTCCGGCGAAGAGGCATGTGCGGAGTGGCTTGGTGTTGAATGGCATGTCGAGATCTCCCCTTGTTTCGGCTTGTTGTTGCGTCAGTGGTGGCGGTGGTGGTGGTCGTCGTCGTCGCGTTCGCCGTGGTGCTTTCTTGGCTTGCAAGCGCGCAGCGTCTCGACGGCGGGCAGCACGCCACCTTCGGGCGGCGGGACGCCCCGGGCGAGCCCCGCCTGCACGAGGCGCGCTTCTTCGGTCCCAGCGTCCTCGCACAGCAGCAAGCGGTCCTCGACCATGTCGTCGAGCGCGCGGCGCACCTTCCTGTGGTAATCCCGGAAGGACTTGTACCGCTCCTCGACCGACCGGCGCGGGTCGCCCGAGGCCACGCGCTCCGGTTCGGTCATGGCGAACGGAATGAACTGGCCGGCCGCCTCGCAGCCGTCGTTCGCCCAGGCGCCGGAGCGCAGCGCCCAGCCGGTATACGTGGCGAGCGGCACCGTCACGTCCGGGAGCCGCACCCCGGCGATGTCGTTGCCGTCGCGGTCGGTCTTCGGCACGTAGGCGCGATAGATCGGCCCGTTGGCGGGATTGTTCTGATACGGCGGAGTGACGACCGGCGGGTTGATGGTCGCGATCCCGGCGTCGTAGAAGTGCAGCCCGTAGTCGAACCGGTAGCGCGTGGTCATGAGACCCGTGTAGGTGACGCCCGGGATGTTGGGGAAGCCCACTGCCGATTGCGGCAGGGGCGGCACCAACGTGCCGTCGCGCAGCTTCGGCACCCGGCTCTTCGGCGGCTTCTTTCCCTCAGTCGCCCACTCGTCCAGCGCGATGAAGAGCGCCCGCTGCACCGGCGCCGAATTCAGCGGGTTGTCGAACTGCTGGCAGTTGCCCCGGTTGGCCGCGTTGCCGGTGCCGTGCCGCATGCTGGACATGAGGTAGTTGCGCGTGTAGCGCGAATCCGGG
>DATECV010000130.1:0-2449 GCA_035286725.1 Dehalococcoidia bacterium
AGTAGCGCCTAGAGAGGGGCATCCCATGTCCGAGAACGGTAACCTCAAGCGCATCGCGGAGGAGCAGAAGAGCTGGCAAGAGACGACCCTGAAGAAGGCGCTGGAGCGCGGGCCCGAGCGCAGCGATAGCGACTTCCGCACGAGCTCGACCGACACGAAGCCCCTGTACACGCCAGCCGACACGGCGGACATCGACTACAACCGCGACGTCGGCTATCCCGGCGAGTACCCGTACACGCGCGGCATCCAGCCGACGATGTACCGCGGCCGCCTCTGGTCGATCCGCCAGTACGCCGGCTACGGCACGCCGGAGGAGACGAACCAGCGTTTCAAGTTCCTCCTCAGCGAGGGACAGCCCGGCCTCTCCGTCGCCTTCGACCTGCCGACGCAGCTCGGGTACGACTCCGACGACGAGATGTCGCTGGGCGAGGTGGGGAAGGTGGGCGTCGCCATCGACACGCTGGCGGACATGGAGACGATGTTCGACGGCATCCCCCTCGACCAGGTGAGCACATCGATGACGATCAACGCCCCCGCCGCCGTGCTCGTCGCCATGTACGCCGTGGTCGGGCAGAAGCAGGGCGTGCCGCAGGACCGGATCGCCGGCACCGCGCAGAACGACGTGCTCAAGGAGTACGTGGCGCGCGGGACCTACATCTACCCGCCGCGCCCGTCCTTGCGGTTGGCGGCGGACCTCATGGCCTATTGCGCCAAGGAGCTGCCGCGGTTCAACAGCATCAGCATCAGCGGATACCACATCCGCGACGCCGGCTCGACGGCGGTGCAGGAGATGGCGTTCACCTTCGCCAACGCGATCGCCTACATCGAGGCGGCGCTGGACCGCGGCCTGGAGATCGACGATTTCGCCTCGCGCATCTCCTGGATCTTCAACACGCAGAACAACTTCCTGGAAGAGGTCGCCAAGTACCGGGCGCTGCGACGGATGTGGGCGAAGATCATGCGCGAGCGCTTCGGGGCCAGGGACGCCCGTTCGTGGATGTTCCGCACGCACGTGCAGACCGGCGGCGCCACGCTGACGGCGCAGCAGCCGGAGGTCAACATCGTGCGGGCGGCGCTGCAAGCGCTCGCCAGCGTCCTCGGCGGCGTGCAGTCGCTGGCGCTGTCGTGCTATGACGAGGCGCTGGCCCTGCCCACGGAGGAGGCGCAGCGGATCGCCGTGCGGACTCAGCAAGTCGTCGCTTACGAGAGCGGCGTCACCGACACGGCTGACCCGCTGGCCGGCTCGTACTACATCGAGTGGCTGACCAGCGAGCTCGAGAAGAAGGCCTGGGAGTACCTCAACCGCATCGAGGACATGGGCGGCGCCGTCACCGCCATCGAGTCGGGGTACATCCAGCGCGAGATCCAGGAGGCCTCGTACGCCTACCAGAAGGCCGTGGACGAAGGCAAGAAGGTGATCGTCGGCGTGAACAAGTTCCGGCTGGAGGACGAGGAGCCGCAGGTGATCTTCCGGGTGAACCCGGAGACGGAGCGCGCCCAGCTAAAGCGGCTGAAGGCGGTGAAGAGCGAGCGCGACGAGGCGGCGGCCCGCGCGGCGCTGGCGCGGCTGGGCGAGGTGTGCCGGGACGGTGGTTCGACTGGGCGCAGCACAGGCGAGAACCTGATGCACCCGATCGTGGAGGCGGTGAAGGCCTACGCCACGCTGGGCGAGATCTGCGGCGTCATGCGAGAGGTGTTCGGGGACTACCGCGCGCCAACGGCGGTGTAGAGAGCGAGCGGTAGCCACGGGGAAACCAGTCGTAGCTGCGGGCGTCTTAGTCTACCGGCTCACTGGCAGGGCTGAAGCCCGGCAGATACAATGCGATAGCAAATCGAAACAAGGGGAGGTCCGCCCGTGTCTTGTCTCGATCACGGTAAGGTCGCCATCGTCACCGGCAGCTCGCGCGGGCTGGGCCGCGCCATCGTGCGTGAGCTGGCCGACCACGGCTGCAAGGTCGTTATCAACTACTACCAGAGCAAGGAGCTGGCCGACCAACTGCTCGCTGATCTGAAGGACAAGGGCCAGGAGGCGACCGCCGTTCGCGCGGGCGTGGCCCACCCGGACGAAGTCCACGAGCTGATCGAGGCGGCGGTCAAGGAGTTCGGGGGTCTGGACATCCTGGTGAACAACGCCGGCGTCAACCGCGACCGCACCATCCGGCGGATGACCGTCGAGGAGTGGCGGGAGGTGCTGGCGACCGACCTCGATAGTATCTTCTACGCAACAAACGCCGCCGTGCCTCACATGATCGAGCGCGGCGGCGGGCGCATCGTCAACATGTCCAGCATCGTCGGGCAGATGGGCAACGTCGGCCAGTCGAACTACGCGGCGGCGAAGGCGGGGATCGTCGGCTTCAGCAAGTCGGCGGCGCAGGAGCTGGCGCGGTTCAACATCACGGTGAACGCGCTCTGTCCCGGCTTCATCGAGACGGAGATGGTCACCAACCTG
>DATECV010000131.1:0-2144 GCA_035286725.1 Dehalococcoidia bacterium
CCGCCGCGACCGTGCCGCCCACGGCCAGTGCACCCACGGCCGCGACGCCGACGGCCAGCCACTGCCAGCGCGGGACGGACGGATTCGTCGCAAAGTAGCCCGAGACCAGGAGGATGCCCAGCGCCACGGCGACGGCCATGATCGACGCGCCGGTGCTGGGAAGCGCCAGATAGATGCGCGACATGCCATAAATGACGACCAGGGCGAATGCCAGCACCCCCACCGGCACGAACAGCGCCAGCGCCAGCCGGTCGTACATCCGGTTCGGCGCCTCGCCCCCTTCCGCGCCCGTCACAGATTCGAGGCGGTGGGTCTGAAGGCTCCCGGGGACCAAGATGTCCTGATGCTTCTCGACGATGGAGAAGGCGTTCTCGCGGGCGGTGGAGTAGTCCACCATGGCGTTGTTATTCGCCCAGCGCGTCTCCACCACGAACTGCACGTTGCCTTCCGGGTGGGCGGTGCGGCTTACTCGCATGCCCCGATAGCCCCGCATCGTCGATGCGGCCGCCCGATGGGCTTCGAGTTCGCTGATCAGCGGCTCAGCATCGCCGGCCCGGGCGGCCGCGATCTGGGCGAGGACGGTGTGTACGTACTCCATGGTCACCTGCTGCTAAACGCCGGGCCGATCGTCAGCCCTGCCCCTGCCGACTGGCCCTGGTCCAGAACCGCCATATAGTAGCCAGCCTCCCCTTTACGCACTAGGGCGCCAGATTCGCGCCCAGATGCCGCTGCGGCGTCCCTGGACTGCACTTATGGCGCGGGAGATGCGGCCGGGGTACTCACCGCCGGCCCCGTCTCCAGCGCAAGCTGAAGCACGCTCTCGACCTCGTCCATCGCTACCAGCCCCTCGAACTTGGCCGTGATGCGTCCGTCGCGGCCCACGACGAAGATCCACGGCTCGCTCTGAAGGCGCCACTCGAGGGCCGCCGGGACGGGATTCTGGACGTTCGTCGCGCGCAGGTCACGCAAGGAGTACGGCTCGATGTGGATGAACGTCGCCTGATCGCCGTACCGCTCGAACAGCGGGTCCATCACGAGGTCCAGTACCGGCCCGCACGTACGCGACGTGCAGAACGCGGGCGTCGCGAAGGCAATGACCAGCGGCCTGCCGGACTCCAGCGCCTCGGCCACCGTCGTTGTGTGCATCGGCTCCCGGAACGGGGACGACGAGTCGATCTCGTCGATCGGCGCCGTCGCGGTCGTCGCCTGCACCGAAGCGGGCGCCGGATCGCCGATGCCCGGCTCCAACCCCTCCTCGAGCACGTTGAACCGGTACGGGACCACCGTCTCGTCACCCGGCCGGCGAATCGTGATCTCAGCACCCCAGTCGCCGGCCTCGTCGAAGGTCGCGTAGGTCACGTAGACACCCCCCGTGCCTGTCACCGTGCGTTCGAACGAGTGGTTTTCGTCGATGAAGCTCAGCTCGGACGAGACGAGCCGCGCGTCAGATTCGCCTGCCAGCCGAGGCCTGTCGCCGTTCAGGTTGAAGTACCGCACGTGCAGCTCCGCGTCGAGCAGGAGATTGTCCTCCCGGTCGATGAGCTGCATGGAGACGCGATTTGGGCCCACCGAGAGCGCGCTGTTGATGATGCTGGGGAACAGCTCGCCTTCCCCGATGGTCACCACCTCGGGAAAGTCAGGGACGTCCGCGTCCGAACCGCCGCAGCCGGCGGCGGCGAGCGCGGTCAGGACCAGGGCCAGGAGCATCGCGGACAAGCGGGGCGCGCGCATTCGTACGATTCTACCGGCTGTCGTTCGGTCGCGGCTTCACAGATGTTGCCGCGGGCCGTCGTACGGCTGCGCGACCCCTGGTGCCTAGTAGGCGTCGATCTCGCGGAGCCGGTCGTCGCTGATGCCGAAGTAATGCGCGATCTCGTGGCGGACGACGTGGGCGACCCTCAGCCGCAGATCAGCTTCGTCGGCGGCGAGGCGCTGGAGCGGCTGCCGGAAGAGCACGATGCGGTCGGGCACGACCATGTTGTAGCCCGCCGTCCGTCGCGTCAGCGGGATCCCGCGATACACCCCCAGCAGCGTCGAGTGGCCCGGCGTGCCGGAGCGCGCGTAGTCCTCCGGTCGCGCCCACTCCTCGACCGAGAACTCGACGTTCGCGATGCGTTCGCTGAACTCCGGCGGAAGCGAATCCA
>DATECV010000132.1:0-4368 GCA_035286725.1 Dehalococcoidia bacterium
GCCGTTGAACACGATCTGTTCACCGTTGGCCTCGCCGCCATCCCGATGGTGCTAGCCCTCATGGTTGCCACCCTCGCGCTCATCCGGCCACGCCAGCATTTCGACGCGCGCCCGATCATGTACGGCCTCAGCGCGTCGTTCATCGCATTCTGCTTCCTCACGCTTTTCACGATCGGCGCCCTCTTCGCCCCGCTCGTGCCGGTGATTGCGGTCATGTGCGTCGCTGCCGCATGCGCGGGGACCTCTAACCTAAAACCTAGAACCTAAAACCTCGTCCAGCGCGTCCTCAGACGTGATCTGCCGCGCCCGCTCCAGAAACACCTTCACCGACGCGCTCCCCTCCCGCAGCCGCTGCATCTTCGGCCCGATCGGATCGCTCGCAGCCGGCGTGTCCGCGTACGATCCGTGAAACGCGAAATACGCCTGATTGATCCGCCGGATGTAGTACCCGTTCGCCACGAACGCCTCTCGCCGCTCCTCCATCACCCGCTCCGCCGCCTCCACCTTCCCCGCGGCCAGAAGCGAGTCCACCTCCACCCGCAGCCCGTGCATCTCCGCCCGATAATCAAACTCCGCTGTCATTCTGAGCGGAGCGATGCTGTCCCGACGCTCGGCGTCCGGGAAGAATCTTGTAGTGACAACATGGTTGCCCCTCAGCGCACCACCGCCACCCGCGTCAAAGGGCTCGCGCAGGTTCGCCGAGGTCACATACGCCGGCCCCCGCTCCAACGGATACCGCTCGTACATCGCCTCCCCCACCTCGTCCCCCACGATGTTCGCAACCGTCTCGTTCAGCGTCACCAGCTTGTCGCCGTCGTAGAAGTTCCGCCCCAGCGGCGAGAAGTACAGATAGTGGTGTACCCACTCGTGCGCGATCGTCCCCAACACCGCCCGATAGTCGGCGCCCGGCGGTATGATCGCCGGGTACATCGCGATCGCCCCGATCTCCACCACCAGCGCCGACGTCGCCCCGTCCGACTCCGCCTCGCCCTCCAGACGCACCTTCTCCGACACAGGCAGGTTCCCCTGCACCAGCCGCTCGTGCTCCCGCCGGATCTCCGTCCGCGGCGACTCCACCAGCACCGCGGGCGGGTCCTCGAACTCGATGCTTACCGGCGGCCACACCACGTCCCGCCCGATGTGGCGCGTCAACCCCTGGTCCTCCAGCACCGCCGTCAGCCGCCCGTTGAGGATCTCCTCGACGCTGTTCTCGATGCGCGCCCGCTCCCGCCGCAGCGCTGCATCGTCCGCCCTCGCCCCCTCCGCCGTCGCCGGATCGGTCGCCGCGTCCCCCGCGATCCGCTCCTGTTCCACGATCAGTCCGTTCAGCTCGAAGAACCGCGCCACCCGCGCGTCCTTCTCCGGTTCCGAAAGCTCGTCACGAAACGGCCGCGTCGCCACCCGCGCGAACTTCACCCAGGAGTGCCGCACCAGGAAACCCGCCGCGTTGTAGTCCGTCGCCCCGTCCGCCAACGGCAACGCCATCGCCACCGGTACCGCCCACGCGATCCCGAGAAGCGTTACACCAACGAAGATCAGATGTGGAACAAACCGCCGCACACGAACAGTGTGCCAGCCAAGACCCCTACAACCTAAAACCTATAACCTAAGACCTCGTCACCCCTCCGCCCCCAGCGCCCGTCCCCCCAGTACGTGCATGTGCAGGTGCGGAATCGTCATCCCCGCGTCCTCCCCCACGTTGAAGGCCAGCCGGTACCCGCGCCGTGACAGCCCCTCGGCCTCCGCCAGCCGCGCCGACACCGCGAACATCCGCGCCAGCACCGCACCGTGCCCATCCTCCACCACCCGTCCGTCCTCGATGTGCTCTTTCGGGATCACCAGGACGTGTACCGGCGCTCGAGGATTGATGTCACGTATCGCGAACACCAGCTCATCCTCGTGCAGTTTCGGCGCGTCGATGGCTCCCGACCCCATTTGGCAAAACAAGCACCGGTCCGCCATGATCCACACCTGAACAGTCTGACAAGCCAACCCGCCAACTTACCGCTTGCGCAGCAAATCATACGCCCGCTGCGCCGCCCCCGCATCCTCCAGCGTGTCCCCGCACACCACCAGGTAGTCCACCGCGAAGCCGTACGACGCCACACCGTCCGCCAGCGACGCAAACCCCTCGCCCGTTGCCCCGTTGCACCCGCGATTCTCGATCTCCAGCACGATCTTCGTCCGCCCGTCGTGCGCCGAAAGGATGTCGATCGCGGGATCCGTCTGATCCGGCGAGTTCGACTGCAGGTAGAACCCGCGCTCCACCGCGTATGCCGTCGCCGTTTCCGCGATCCCCTGCCCGATGAAGTTCTGCATCAACACCAGGTGCGTGTCCGGAAACGCCGCCCGCCAGCGGTCGCTCCAATACTCAACCGTTTCCACGATGTCGGAGGCCGAAAACGGGCCCGTCGCCGACCCGCCGTCCAGGCTCCATACCATCTCGCCGTACGCCCCCATCCCCGCGTTCGTCTGGAAGAACTCGATGTCCGGGTTCCCGTTGTAGCGCGCGCCCAGCGCGGCCAGGAACGCCCCGAACTTCGCCGCGAACACCGGGTCCGTCGGCACCGGCTGCCACGTCACCGAACCGTCGCCCAGCGTGTACCCCGCCGCTCCCGCGTCGAACACCCAGTCCGGCGTCGCCTGGTCGAAGTCGCCCGCGTTCGTGTACACCCGCGGCGCCACCTTCCGCCCGTGCGCGTGCGCGTTGCCCAGCACCTCGTCCACAGGCGCCCAGTTGTACGCGCCCTCCAGCGGCTCCAGCTCCGCCCACGTGAACAGCGGGTTCACCCCCAGCGCCGCGTCTGACTCCATCGCCCGGGCATCCGCGCGCGCCGCGAACTCCAGCAGCCCGAACCCCGCCGGTTCATCGGTCGGACATCGCGCCGCCCCCAGCCCCGCCGCTCCCACAACCAACGCCAACGCTGCCGCCACCAGCGCGCGCGCTCCCGTCATCCGTCGTCCGAATGCAATCACAGCTCAGTCCTTAACCGGCGCGGGGTGCCCCAACAGTCTAGCCGAGCGGACAGGGGACAGGGGACAGGGGACAGGGGTCAGAGAATGGTGGTCAGCAATCAGCAATCAGTGCTGAGGCAATCGCGATCGCGCGTCAGCGATGACCTATCGTCGGAGTTGCGCCTCGCGTCCCACCTCCCGCCTCCCGCGTCGCGTCTCCGCTTCTCGCCTTTCACGTCTCACGTCTCACGTCTGTCCCCTGTTCACTGTCCACTACCGACCACCGCCTCCGCCTCGATCTCGATCAGCATCTCCGGCTCGATCAGCGCCCGCACCTCCACCATCGTTGTCGCCGGCCGGATCTGCCCGAACACCTCCCCGTGCGCCCGGCCGTACTCCTGCCAGCGCGAGATGTCCGTCACGAACATCCGTGTCCGCACCACGTCCGCCGCCGAAGCCCCCGCCTCACCGAGCGCCTTCAGGATGATCTCCAGACAACGCCGCGCCTGCGCGTACGCGTCCCCCGGCGCGTGCGTCCCGCCGCCCTCGGCCACCGGCGCCGTCCCCGCTACGAACACCCGGTCCCCCACCCGCACCGCCCGCGAGTACCCCACCACCGGCTCCCACTCCGACCCCCCGCTGATGTTCCGCCGCTCCATGTCTTCCTTCCTCCCGTACGGATTCCTCACGCGCCGAATTGTCCCCCGAGCCGCACCTCCCCGTCTATCGCCCGGACTTGGAATCTCACCTCCCACTTCCCGCGTCTCACGTCTATCCTCCCCCCATGGATCTCACCACCACCATCCTCCTCGACGGCCTCACTTTCCCCGAGTGCCCCCGCTGGCACGAGGGCGCCCTCTGGTTCTCCGATGTCCACGCCCACACCATCATTCGCATGACCCCTGACGGCCGCGCCCAACGCGTGATCGAGAACGCCCACCAGCCCGCCGGCCTCGGCTGGCTCCCCAACGGCGCCCTCCTCTACGTCCGCATGGTCGACCGCACCCTCGTGCGTGTAGATGGAGTGCGGGCGCCCTCGCCCGCGGAAAGCAGTGATACGGGAGATGTGGCACAGCCGCCCTTCGAAGAGTCGCCGGGACGACCGGCTGTGCTGAGTAGTGATAAGACGGTTCCTGAGAGCGGGGCAAAGGATGGATCACCGCCGCCCTTCGAAGAGTCGCCGGGGAGACCGCCCGCGAATGGCCATGACACGATCATCGCCGACCTCACCCACCTCGAGCCCGTCCAGCTCAACGACATGACCGTCGACCGCAGCGGCCGCGCCTACATCGGCGGCTTCGGCTTCGACATCAACAAAGGCGACCCCTTCGCCACCTCCAGCATCTACCTCGTGGATCTGCGCGATGGAGCGCGGGCGCCCTCGCCCGCGAATAGTGCTGATACGACCTCCGC
>DATECV010000133.1:0-7712 GCA_035286725.1 Dehalococcoidia bacterium
CATCCCGAAGACGGACCAGGTGGCGGACATCTGGACGATGGCCAGGCCGCCAGGCTTCAGGTAGGCGCGCATGTTGTCGAAGGCGACGTCGAGGGGCTTCACGTGCTCGAACACCTGGAAGCTGACGACGAGGTCGAAGCTGCCCTCCAGCCCGGGCGTCCGCTGGGTGGCATCGGCCTGGTACATCTCGTCGTACGAGCCGGGAGGCGCCGCCTGCAGCTCCTTCAGCGAGATATCCAAGCCAGCGTAGGTGGTACCGGGCGGGCGGTCCTTCGGCCACAACGCCGGGCCGCGGCCGGAGCCGAGGTCGAGCACGCGCATGCCGGGGCGCATGGCGGCGAGCATCGCCTCGTCGAACTGTTCGCCCAAGTGCCACACGGGCCGGTGGTAGCGGGCGGGGAGGTACTTCGGCATCGCCATGGTCATCGCGGGACCTCGGCAGTCTTCGTGGTTGAGCCGGCGACCATATCGCGGAAGAGCGTCTCGTACTGGTCGGTGACCCGCTCCCAGCTATAGCGGCCGGCGCGGTTCATGGCGCGGGCGCGGTACGGGAGGCGGGTGTCGGGAGCGTCGGCGAGCGCCTGCAGTTTCGCACGAAGGTCCGGCACGCTGTCGTACAGCATGCCGCCTTCGCCGAGGACCTCGCGGTTCTCCGGCGTGCCGTAGGCGAGGACGCAGTTGCCGTAGCCCATCGCCTCGATCAGCGCGGGATGCGTGCCGCCCACCTCCGTCGCCTGGACGTAGCAGAACGCGCTCTGCTGCAGCGCCTTGTATCCATCGCCGTAGACGAAGCCGAGGAACTTGATCCGCGGGTCCCGGGTGGACTTCAGCTTCTCGATGTAGCCGGTGGCGTAGGGGGCGCCACCGACGATCGCGAGCTGGAGATCGGCGCGCACGCCCTCGAACGCCTCGATGACCTTGTGCGCGTTGTTCTCCGGTTCGAGGCGCGCGACGTAGAGGACGTAGCGGTCCGGCTCGAGCCCGAGCGCACGGACGGCGTCCGGCCGGGGCTCGCGGCCGACGGGCGTGCCGTAGGGGATCATCACGGAGTCCTTGCGGTACTGCTCGAGGTAGTAGGCGCGGATGACGCCGGCGTCGCTGATCATCACGTTGGGGACGATCGTGGAGAGGCGCTCGCAGAGGCGGTAGTAGGCGCGGCCGACGGCGTTCCACTTCTTGCGCTGGCGCTCGATGCCATCGACGTTGATCGTGACCTTCGTGCCGAACAGGCGCGGCAACCATGCGAAGGGCGCGTTCGCCCCGTTGCAGACGAGCACCACGTCGTATCGCTCCTTGATGCCGTGCAGGACGGACAGGCCGGTGTGCGCGACTGTGTCGAAGTATTTGTGGCGGATGGTCGGCAGTACGACGAGCCGGACGCCGCGATAGCGGTTTCCGGGGTGGTCGACGTGGTGGGAGCGGCCGTACACGGTCACGTCGTGGCCGCGGGCCGCGAGGCGCCAGGAGAGCTCCTCGGCGAAAGTCTCGAAGCCGCCGTAGTTGGCAGGGATGCCGCGCGTGCCCATGATGGCGATCTTCATTCGTGGCCCTTCACCATTTGAGGGCGCGCCGAGGCAGCGGGGAGCTGCGCCTCGGCCAATACGCGCTTGTAGACGGCGGTGAGCCGTTCGAGGTAGACCTCGGGAGCGAACTGGGCGGCGAAAGCCCGGGCGCGATCCCCCATGGCCGTCATCTCCGGGCGGTGGTCTCGGGCCCACGTGAGCTTCGTCGCGAGATCGGCCACGTCGCCGGGCGCATGGAGCAGGCCGGTGTCGCCGGCGCGCACGAGCTCGGGATTACCGCCAAGGCCGGTCGCAATCACCGGCGTCGCCTGCGCGAACGCCTCGAGGATGACCATAGGCTGGTTTTCGTACCACTCGGAGGGGACGAGGACGGCTACGGCTTCGCGCATCATCGCCTGCGTGCGGGCCGGGTCGACGCGGCCCAGGAGCTGGATGTGGCCTTCACGCCCGAAGTCACGACGAAGCTCCGAAAGCTGCGGCCCATCGCCGACGATCTTCACGTACACGCCGGAGCGCTGGGCGGCGGCGCACAGGGTGCGCAGGCCCTTCTCGGGCACGGCGCGGCCGACGAAGAGGAAGTGGTCTCCACGCGGGGGCGAATCCTGAACGGGTACGCCCGTCGCGGGATTGGGGAGCACTTCGATGCGATGTTTGAACCCCATCTCGCGGAACTTGTCGGCGAGGAAGCGGCTGGGGGAGAGGAAGAGCGAAACCCCGTCGTACGAACGGCGGAAGCGGTGCTGGACGTATGACTCAGCAGCCAGGAGGGCTGACCGAGCGCGTCCGCGGCAGTTGGACGTGACGGCCCGGTGGAACCGGCCACCGGAGCAGCTCTCGCAGATGCGGCCGCCGGCCAGCAGGGTGTACGCGGGGCAGACGAGCTTGTAGTCGTGGAGCGTCATGACGACGGGCACCCCTTCGTCACGCAGGACGCGGATGATGGAGGGGGTGAGCTGGTGGTTGATGCTGTGGAGGTGCGCGATATCGGGCCGATGGTCGCGCAGGAGGCGCCGCATGTTCCGCGCCGCCGCGGACGAATCGATGAAACGGACGGCGGTGCGCAGCGATGCCGGCGTGGGCTTCACGGACTGCAGATCCACATTGGGACCAAAGTACTCCCCGTAGGGACTCGGGCGGTTGCGCGGATCGGTCATCGAAAAGTCGACCACGTCGTGGCCGGCGCCGGAGAGCAGATCGCGCGTGGCGAAAAGCACCGTCTCCGGGCCACCGTGGTCGTAGAAGAACTTGTTGGCCAGGAGGACCTTCATGCGGGAGCGGCTCCAGGGACGGCGCTGTCGGGCTCGCGCTGGCGCAGGGCACGCCTGTTGTCCTGAATATGCGCGAAGCGGTCGTACGCGCCGCTTTCGACGACGACCACGGCCGCGAAGGCCCAAAAGTACCACTCGAGCACGGTGATGACGAGCAGGTTGTCCGCGCCGGACATCACGACGCGCGAGAGGAAGACCATCATGAAGGCCAGCATCAGGTCGCGTTTGAACGGCGTATGGGCGTCACGGTAGCCGCGACTCGTGATGAGGAAGAGGTCGCGATAGAGGACGAGCGTCAGGGTGAGGCCGATGAGGCCGGTCTCCGCCAGCAGGCGCAGGTACTCGTTGTGTGAGTACTCGTCGACGGTCACGACGACGGCGCGCAGGCCCGCACCGACGGTGACCAGCTCGGGGGGCGACGGGATGCGTACGGCGCGCTCCCACTGCTTGGTGCGCCACAGGACCGACGACTCACAGTAGGTCGTGCTCTGACAGGTGCCGGAGGTCGCTTCGCTGACGCGGGCGCGCACGCTGGGTACGCCGACGTAGGCGGCCGCGAGAAACAGCGGGATCAGGAGGAGGGCCCAGCGCATCCGGTACCACATCAGGACCGCGACCATGACCAGCACACCGATCCAGGCGCCGCGCGTCTGGGTGGCGTAGATGCTGAAGAGCATCACCGGCACCATCACGCCAAGAGCAAGCCGCGCGACTCGCGACCGGGCGTGCGTGAAGAGGAGCAGCGCGAGCGGCAGGATCTGGACCAAGAAGAACGCATAGGGCGAGGGGTGGACGAAGGTCGCGAGGACCCGGTTGAACCCGGGCGTGGCATGGTCGCCAGTGTTCGTGGCGAACTGATACAGGCCGAAGCAGAGGGGCACGATGGCCGACAGCACGATGATGCGCAGGAGCCAGCGGCGCTCGCGCTCCTGCCGCATGAGGTCGACCACCATGACGTAGATGAGCAGCGCGCTGAGGATGCGCAGCCAGTCCTCCAACCCCTGCAGGAAATCCGGGGCGATGGCCAGGGTGAGGAACGTCATTCCGACGAATATGGTGAACGGAGTAACGAGCGGGATACGCCGCACGTCGATCCGGTTGATCGCGATGTGCGCGATCCCGAGGGCGATGACGAGCAGCGACATGAGGGCGTTCGGGTTGATGCCGCCGCCGGCGCTGAGCACCGGCACGGTGGCGAAGACGTCCACGGTCGCGCGAACGAGCAGGAGCGCGAGCAGAGCGACGCGCGTATCGACGAGCATGATGAGGACGAAGGCGCCGACGACGGCCGTCGAAAGGGCGGCCTGCATGGGGAGCGTGAAGATGAGCAGCCCGACGAGGCCGCCCATCGCGAGCGAAAGCCACAGATCCGTGTGACGGCGGAGGAGGGTAGCGGCTACGGGCGCTGAGACGGGGCGGGCGACAGCCATCATCCACCTGCCATGGCCGACGCGGAGGCGGCGGCCCCGGGCGCGCGAGGGGCGCGTTCCCGCAGAAGGGGCTCCAGGATGGCCGAAACCTGTTCGACGCGGTCATCCCACGACTCGTGTGCGGCCGCCTGCTGCCGCGCCGCGGCCTTGTCCGGCGAGTCGGTGGCGATGGCGTCGTCGACCTTCGCAAGGAAGTCCTCGGGCGAGCGGCCGATGGCCATCTCGGCGCCTTCGTACGGGAGCATCTCTTCCATGGCGCTGGCGACGATGGGCTTGCCGGCGGCCATGTACTCGTACAGCTTCAGCGGAAAGATGTGGTGCGTGTAATCGTTCAGCACATAGGGGATGAGGCAGACGTCCATGCCCTTCACGAAAGAGGGGACGTCCTCGAGCCGCTGGCGGCCGAAGAAGTGGACGTTGGGCAGCGCCCGAAGGCGCGTCATATCCTGCGTGTCGCCCTTCATGGGACCCACGAGGGCGAACGACCACTGGGGCCGGCGCTCGGCCATGCAGGCCAGCAGCTCGACATCGAGGCGGAAGTCGATCACGCCGACGTAGCCGACCACCTTGCCGCGCAGGGCGGCCATGGCGGCGGGGACGGTGACGGCGTCCGTCGATGCGGCGAGGAAGGAGGCGACGTCGGCGCCCTCGGGCACGAAGTGGATGTTCGAATTGAAGCGGCGGCGCGATTCCACGAGCTTGCGGCCGGTGCAGATGACAACGTTGGAGTCGCGGCAGCACTGCTCTTCGAGCCGCACCTGGTTGCCGGAGCTATGCCACCAGTAGGGGATGGCGGAGAAGTCGTCGACGCAGTGGAAGACGGAGAGGGCCGGCTGTACGCCACGGCTGAGGCCGGGCAGGCCGGGCTCGAAGTTCCAGAAGATGACGTCCTGAAAGCCGAGCTTGCGCACGCAGCCGGCCAGCCAGCGGCGGATGATCGCGGCGTTGAGGGCGTTCACGAAGCGGTTGGTGCGAAACGGAAGGATGGGCGGCGGGGCGCCAGCCCAGACGTTCGGCGCCACCGGACGGGGGCCGGCCAGCCAGCGTTTGAACTGGCGCCAGACGGCCGAACGCCTGCGCACGCCGGTCACGAACGAGAGCGGCGAGATGGGTTGGTCCATGAAGAACACGCGGTTCTTCGCGGCCAGGCGGCTCATCTGTTGCTGGGACGTACCCCAGTGGTCGTCCCAGGTCACAAACGACACGCAGACGATGTCGCGGCCTTCGAGCATGCGGGGTGGCCTCGCTCTTCCTGTTACGCGCTCGCCGGCACGCCGGGCGTGGCGCTGCGGCCGTTAGACGAGCGCGCGTACTTCGGGTAGGACCTCACGGCCTCGATCACCTGCTCGACCTCGCTCTCGGTGAGCGTGGGGTACATGGGGAGGCTGATGATCTGCTTCCAGAATGACTCCGTGACGGGCAGCAGCTCGGTGCTGTAGGGGCGGTAGGCCTGGTGCAGATGCGTGGGCACGAAGTGAACGTGGCAGCCGACGCCGCGGGACTTCAAGTGGGCCATCACGCCGTCACGGTCCTCGGCGGGCACGCGGATCACGTACTTGTGCTGGGAGGTGAGGG
This sequence comes from Dehalococcoidia bacterium, assembly GCA_035286725.1. Lineage (GTDB taxonomy): Bacteria > Chloroflexota > Dehalococcoidia > DSTF01 > JACRBR01 > JACRBR01. The sequence continues at coordinate 5,797 of DATECV010000133.1, forward strand.
CGTAGTCCTTCATCACGGGCGTCTTCAGCCAGCCGAGATCGGCGAAGGCGGCGTCGTAGGTTGCCGCGATCTCGCGGCGGCGCTGGTTGTGGCGTTCGAGCTTGCCGAGCTGGACGATGCCGATGGCGGCCGAGAGGTCGTTCATGTGGTGGCGGAAGCCGATTTCGACCGTCTCGTGAAAGTACTCCTGCTCGCCGGGGGCCGGCGGCGTCCCGGGCGGGCGGGCGTGGCCGAGCCAGCGCAGGCGGCGCATGCGGGCATCGATCTCGCCGTCGAGCACGGTGACCATGCCGCCGGTGCCGGTGGCCAGGTTCTTCACGGGGTCGAAGCTGAAGGTGTTGATGGGGCCGAAGGAGCCGATCATGCGGCCCTTGTACTTCGAGCCGCACGCGTGGGCGCTGTCCTGGACGACGGGGAGGCCGTGGCGCGCGGCCAGCTCCATGACCGGATCCATATCAACCGGGTGGCCGGCGTAGTGGACGACGCAGATGGCCTTCGTGCGCGGCGTGATGCAGCGCTCGATCTCGTCGACACGGATGTTGCCGGTGTCATCCTCGATGTCGGCGAAGACGGGCACGCCACCGGTGCGGATGATCGAGTGGTTCGTGGCGACGTAGGTGAGGGAGGTGGTGATGACCTCACCGCCGTCGAGGTCGAGCACGGCGAACGCGAGGTCGAGGGCCGACGTCCCGGAGTTGCAGCCGATGGCGTGGGGCACGCCGATGTAGGCGGCGAACTTGTCTTCGAACTCCTTGGTCTTGGGGCCGAGGCCGAGGTAGCCCTGCATGATGGGCTCGCGCAGGGCCAGCCACTCCTCCTCGCCGACGGCAGGCTTAAACACCGGAATCATCTGGTTCGTCCTCCTCTACTTGACAACGACGGCCGATGCCTGCCGTGTTACATCCGCGTGTGGCGATTCTGTGGCGGCCCCGCCCAAAAGCGTGGCCAACTGGGCTACCGAGCGATCCCAGGTGAAGTTTGCCTCGACGTGTTCCCGGCCGGCCCGGCCCATCCGCTCGCGGAGGTCCGCATCATCGAGCAGCCGGAGCAGGGCTTCGCCGAGCTGGGCTGGTTCGCGGGGGCGGAGGAAGCCGGTCTCGCCGTCGATGACCGTCTCGGCCGGCCCGGCCTCGCGCACGGCGACGACGGGGGTGCCGCTGGCCATCGCCTCGATGGCGGCGAGCCCGAACGGCTCGAGGTGAGGCGTGTAGAGGAACGCGGACGCCGTCTGGAACAGACGCTTCAGCTCGGGATCGGGAAGGCGTTCTCTCATTTCCAGGGTGACGCCGGAGGAGCGAGCTACGGACCGAAGGTACGCCGCCTCGGCGGAGTGGGTGCGGTTCCCGACCCACACCAGCGGCGGGCGCTTTGACTCCGGGATGGCGCCGACGGCGCGGATGGCCCAGTCGAAGCCTTTCGCCGGCAACTGCTCGCCGACCGTCAGCACGAAGCGCTCACGTGAGCCGTCGCCCGGCCGGAAAGCTTCGACATCTACGCCGGGGTAGTTCACGGCCGCATCCACGCCGTAGGCCCGATGGGCGTAATCGCGGCAGTATCGCGAGTTGGCGACGACCAGCGACGGCCTGCGGGTTGCCTGACGGTCCCAGCGGCGCACGAGCGTGCCGTAAAAGGACTTTTGCCACAGGCGGGAGATGGCACGGTCGTAGGGACGGGGCACGCGCGGCTCGTAGAGGATGCGCATGGGCTCGTGGCAGTAGTAGGCGCTGGGTGTGCGCGCGTGTCGCAAGGGCAGCGGAGCCTCGGTGTAGCCGCCAACGCTGGCGAAGAGCAGGTCGTAGCCGCCGGCGTCGATGCGCCGGGCCATGCGGCGCGATGCGCCGTCGAAGCGGATGAGGTCCCACCAGAGCGCGGGGGCCTTGAGGGGCTTGAGCGCGCCGCGGAACGCCGGCAGGTCG
>DATECV010000134.1:0-3944 GCA_035286725.1 Dehalococcoidia bacterium
CGAACAGGTACCCGCCCGATGCCGTCGAGATCGCCGCGATGCCGCCGTGTCCGCCCGCGAACACCGGCAGCCCCGACGCGCCCTCCGCCAGGTACGCCATCATCGTCGCCGCGCCCAGCCGGCTGCCGTACACCGCGCCGATGAGCAGCACCGCGAACGTCTGCCCCGTCACCGGCACCGTGCTGAACGAGAACTGGTAGCTGAACCGCGCCGAGACCGCCATCAACGCCGACCCCGCCGCGATCAAGATGATGTTCGTAACCCACGACTCCGGCACCACCCGCGCCGAAAGCGTATTTCGCCGTAACGCGCCCGTAAGAATCAAACCAACCTCCAACCTGTGACTTTCTGCCTATCCGGGGCAGGATGCTCGGGCACGTCGCAACGGGCAATGGTACGGACGTACTATTGCGATGCGTGTGCCGCCCTGCCATTGGGCCCTATGTGGGCTTCCGGTGTACGGACACGGCGTAGCCGCGCGCCGCATCCCACGGCTCGCGGTCCCACGTGGACCAGCGCTCCGCAAGCGAGAGCCCCGCGCGCTCAGCGAACTCGTCGTACTGGTCCAGGGACAACCGTCCTCGCTGGAGCTGGAAGCCGGCGATGAGCAGCCCACCGGGCCGCCGAAGGTGCCGCGCCATGTTCTCGACGACCGCGCCTTCCGTCCCGGGCGCCAGGAAGATCATCACGTTCCCGGCCATGACGACAGCGTCGAACGAACGGCCGAGGTCCACCGTAGCGAGATCGTCGAGCCGCCACTCCACGCCCGGCGCCTTCAGCCGCGCCGTCGCCAGCATCCCCTCGTCGATGTCGACGCCGACGACCTCGACCCCGCGGCGAGCCAGCTCGCGCCCGACGCGCCCAGTCCCGCATCCGGCATCGAGCACAGACGCGGGCGAGAACCCCTGCACGAAGTCCGCCTCGCCGTGTACGTTCTCGCCGGCCGCTGCCCGCCGTTCGTACGTCGAGTCGTAGGCGTCCCCGGAGACGGACCTGTTTTGGAGCCACCGGTTCGATGCGTCAGACATCATTAGCACAGTATCCATATCCGGGGGCCGCTGCCGCCGGGGAGCATCCCGAGCTAAATGCGGGGAACGCCTACGCAATCGCAGGCCGCTTGTCCGCCCACGGCGCCAGCTCCTCGAACGCGCGGCACGCCCGCAGCACCAGCGAGTCCTCGTACGCGCGGCCGATCACGTGCAGCCCGACCGGCAGCCCCTTCGCGTCGAACCCGCACGGCACCGAAGCTGCGGGCTGCCCCGTCAGGTTGAACGGCTGCGTGTACGGCATCCACCCCGACGGCGCGATCTCTCGCCCGGCGATCTCCTTCGGCTCCTTCCCTACCGGGAACGCCGTACACGAGATCACCGGCGTCAGCAGCAGGTCGTACTTCGCGTGGAACGCTCGCATCGTCTCCCACAGCCGCATCCGGTCGAGGTTCGCCCGCACCATCTCCATCCCCGACACCTTCACGCCGTAGTCGAAGAAGAAGCGCGCCGGCGCGTCAATCAGCGCCCGCTGCTCCTCCGTCAGGTCGCCGATCCACACCGCGTCCGCCGGCGTGTTGATGCGCAGGAACGTCTGCGACTGGTTCCCGAACCCCGGCGCCGCCTCCTCCACCTCGCACCCCAGCTCCGCGAACCGCTTCGCCGCCCGCTCGCAGATCGCCGCCACCTCCGGCTCCACCGGCGCGAATCGAAGATCCGCCGACCACGCGACGCGCAGGCCTTTGATGCCAGAGCCCGGGTTGCGCTCCACGTCAGCCAGGAACGACCCCGGGTACGCCGGCACGCTGAACGGGTCATCCGGCTCCTGGTACGCCATCACGTCCAGCGCCAGCGCCGCTTCGGCGACCGTGCGCGTGATCGGCCCGCGGTGCGTCATCGTCGACCACCCGCCCGGCTTGCGCGGTACGCGCCCGTACGTGGCCTTCAGCCCGAACACGCCGCAGATCGACGCCGGGATGCGGATCGAACCGCCGCCGTCGCTGCCCAGCGCGATGGGCCCCAATCCCGCAGCCACCGCCGCCGCCGCGCCCCCGCTCGACCCGCCAGCGATGCGCGTCGGGTCCCACGGGTTCGTCGTCGTCCCGAACAGCTTGTTGTGCGTCATCGCGATGAACCCGAACTCGGGCGTGTTCGTCTTCCCCAGGTGTACGCCGCCCGCGTCGATCAGCGCCTTCGCCGAGTACTCCCACGACGTTGCGATGTTGTCTTTGTAGATCAGCGACCCCTTCGTCGTCGGCAGCCCCGGCACGTCGAACAGGTCCTTGATCGACACCGGCACGCCGTGCAGCGGCCCCAGCTTGTCGCCGCGCGACACCGCCGCCTCGGCCTCTCGCGCCTGCGCCAGCGCCATCTCCGGCGTCACCAGGCAGTAGGCGTTGATCTTCGGGTTGATCGCCTCGATGCGCTCCAGGAACGCCTTCGTCACTTCGACCGGCGACAGCTTCTTCGTGCGGATGGCGGCGGCCATCTGAGTGGCGGGCATCCAGGCGATCTCGTCGTGCATCATCGTCCTCGCAGGCTTCCATTCGGCTCCGCCCAGACTCTATGGCATACCCGCCGATGGTGCTACCATCCGCCCACCATGAGCATCACCATCACTCCCTTCGACGCTGCGAAGCACCTCGACACCGCAGCCGAGCTCCTGGCCGACCGCCACCGCCGCGACCGCAAGCGGGACCCGCGTCTCCCGGCGAACTTCGACAACAAATCCGACTGCCGCGGCCAGATCGAAAACGCGCTGAACGCCACCGGCTGGTACGGCGTCCTCGCCGAGTCCGGCGGCAAGCCCGCCGGCTTCGGCATCATGGCGCCGCAGTTCATCGAGCCCACGAACATGCTCGCCAGCTTCTTCCCGCCGCGTGGCGCCTCCATCACCTACTCCGGCTACGCCGCGCGCGAGGGCATGGAGTACGACGTCTACCGCGAGGTCTACGCCGCGCTCGCCGACGAGTTCGTGCGCCGCGGCATCTTCGACCACGCGATCAACGTCTCGGCCACCGACGCCGTCACTGTGGATACCTTCAACTCGCTCGGCTTCGGCCGCACCCTTGCCTGCGCCGTGCGCGGCATCGACCCGGTCGACCGCAAGGCCGCGGCGGTCGACGTACACCAGGCCTCGGCCGAGGATTACCCCGTCATCGAGGCGCTCGGCGAGGAGCTGACGCTGCACCACGCGAAGTCGCCCATCTTCAACCCCTTCATACGCGAGTCGGACCCCGCCAGCCACGAGTTCATCAAGGGCCTGCTCAACGACCCCGATGGCAACGCCCACTGGATCGGCTACGACAACGGCCGCGCGATCGGCATGAACACGTTCATGCAGCCGTTCTTCCTCTCGCCCCTCACCATCCCCGACCGCACCATCTACCTCTTCCTTGGCGTGGTGACGGCGGACGCGCGGATGGGCGGCGTCGGCAGCGCCATCCTCTCGCAGGGCGTCGCCTGGGCGCGAGAGAAGGGCTACAAGAACGTCGCCCTGCACTTCGCTACGGCCAACCTCTCAGGCGCGAGGTTCTGGCAGATCAGTGGCTTCAAGCCCATCGACTATGGCATGCGCCGCCACATCGACGAGCGCATCGCCTGGGCGAACAAGTGAGGGGACAGGGGACAGGGGACAGTTCTCCATAGCGCGGGCCTCGACGAGTCGCCGAAAGGGACGCCTTGTACGGGTTCGGGTTCGCAGAGAGGCGCTGTAACCACACCAGTACCCGCGGAGCTTCAGCTCCGCCGAATGCCCGAGCACGACCGCAGACGAATCTCAGGCGACGCGTTCACTGGAGCCAGACGATGCCCGATGATAAGCAAGCCCTGCTCGACCACTACCGCCAGACCCGCGAGGATCTTCTCGCGGCCATCGCCGGCCTGACCGACGCCCGCATGACCGAACGATCCCTCGACGGCTGGTCCGTGAAGGACCACCTCGCCCATCTCGCTACC
>DATECV010000135.1:0-17774 GCA_035286725.1 Dehalococcoidia bacterium
CCGCGCCATCGGCCAGGAACAAGAGATCTTCGGCATCGCCATGCTGGACCACCCGACGAACCGCAACCACCCCAACGCCTGGTTCGTCCGAGGCTACGGCCCCGTCGGCACCAACCTCCCCTACTTCGACGGCCCCCTCACTCTCCAGCCCGGCGAAGAGTGGCGTCTCCGCCACCGCCTCTACATCCACCAGGGCGGCCCCGCCGAAGCCAACGTAGCCGCCCGCTTCGACGAATACACCGACCCTGTCCCTGCAACGATCCTGTAGGGCCCCGGCGCCGACGCGCCCACTTCATCCACGCCGCATTCCGCCGCCAGCCTCACTGCACGCGGACGGACGTTTGGGCCCGCGCTCAGATCAATACCCGATGACCTCGCGCCAGCTCAGGTCCTCGGGGTACACCCACCCATAGTGGCGGTCGCCGTCGATAATGAGGCCCTCGTCGCGGGTGACCGCGCGAAAGAACGTCCGGGTCGTCAGCCGGTTCATTCCCCACGACTCCTGCAGCGGCACGTGCGCCGACACTTCGTACTCACCGATCTCGACCGTCGCCCCGGGGACCGGCGCCCACCCTGATCCCGTCTCCTCGTACACGGCCCAGTCGCCGCCGCTCACTTCGCGAATCGCCAGGCGCAGATCTGGTACCGGTTCACCCACGACTGCCGTAGCGTCCACATCGTGGACGATCGAGAGCCACCATTCGTAGCTCACGTAGCTCCGGCCGTCGATCGTGATCAGCCCATCGCGCATGGCCCACGTGATGACGGAAAGTCCGACGAATAGCGAGGACGGCAGATCCTCGCCGGCGTAGAACCCGCTCACCCAGGCGTTCGCTCGGTCGATAGCAACGGTGTTGATCAGCCCCAGCGGCACCCGCCCGGATCCGGCGACGTCGTGCACCCGCTCGAACGTATCGACGTCATACACGTACGCCCGCTCGTTAGACGGCGTCGCCGTCGCCGCGGGATCCACCGTGGCCGGCGGCGTCGCGGGCGCGTCCGAGCTGTCGCACGCAATGAGGATGACGGCGAGCGGGAGAAGGAGAATGCGGGCGTTCATCGGGACTCCAGGGTGCCCTGCAAGTGCAACTATAGCCGAACTTCACGCGTAACAGATGAGGTTTGGCTACACTGCGGACAACGAACCGCATACTACAAACTCGGAGCGCAGCGATGGCCACCAGCGACCAGGGACCAGCGACCACGACCACCGGCCGCTACCTCATCCGCCGCCTGTCCGACACGCCGACCGAGCGTGGCGTCTGCGGCTGGCGCAAGACGCTCATCACCCACGACGACACGCCGCAGGCCAACGTCTCCCACCTCACCATCGACAACAGCCGCTACCACTACCACAAGGAGATGGTCGAGTACTACTACGTCCTCACCGGCGGCGGCACCATCACCCTCGACGGCGAGAAGCAGCCCATCACCGCCGGCGACCTCGTGGTGATCAAGCCGGGCACGTGGCACACATCGGACGGGGAGATGGAGGTGCTGGTCCTGGGGGTGCCGGCGGGGGAGCAGACGGACGTGTGGTTTGAGTAGGTCGTCGGTCGTCAGTCGTCAGTTCGCGCCAATTTCACCTTTGCGGGCGCGATGATCGATGCCGCCGTTCCAGCGGCGTCCAAGGACAGGTCTGAAGACCTGCCCGTCCCACAACCCACGAGTTAACTCCGACGCCGGTGCCATCCCCCGCGCAACGTATTCAGCCGCTCGGCTCTGCACACTCTCGGGCCGGCTGTCGGGCGCTTACCCGGCAGCAAGCAGGGGCATTGCGAATGCGAGAAGATCACCCGTGGATGCGGCGATGATTCCGAAATGGTCGGTGGGATGCTCGACAAGACGCACATCGCCGCCAAGGGCGCGGTAGCGCTGCACCATGACCCGGGAAGCGGTGACGGGCACCTGCTCGTCGTGGGTTCCGTGGAGCACGAGGACCGGCATCGCCGGGACGCACGCGCCGGGAGAGTTCTCGTCAAGGATCTTTCGCAGCGCGGGAGACAGGGCGACAGGCAACAGCCGGTCGATGTCCGCCGTCGCCAGGGAGCCGAGAATCTCATCCGCGGACTGGCCTCTGATGGTCTTGATTACCTCCAAGCCAGCGTCAGTGGCGACGTCACGCGTGGCGATGTACGGGTACGCGGCGAGGACGCCGCTGGCAAGCATGACAATGTAGCCCCGCGTTTCAGTGGTACGCAGTTCGGTCCAAAGCGTCGACAGCTCGCAACCTGGCGCCTGCGCCACTACTCCGCGCAAGCGGACCTCGGGCGCATATTTCGCGGCCAGCTCCCCGGCGAACAGCACCGCCTGGCCGCCCTGGGAATGCCCGAGCGCGATGACCGGGCTCTCCAGGGTCAGGCCTTCAACGCCGATGCTGCATGCCGCGCGTACGGAGTCGAGCACGTTCCGGCCCTCGGCCTGACCGATGCAATAGGGGTGCTCACCCGGTGTTCCCAGTCCTTCGTAATCGGCACCGACGACGGCGAAGCCGGCATCGAGCAGCGGCGAGAGCAGCTCGCGGATGATCGGTGCATCGGGCTCCGCCGCGACCAGGCGCGACGGCGCGGATTGGTCAGCCAAACCGACCGTGCCGTGACCGTAGGCAATGATTGGCAGTGGCACTCCGTCGGCGCGTTTCGTGGCAGGCACCCCCACAGTTGACGTGGTGGCAACGTCCTGACCCAACGCGGTGCGCGAGTGATGCAGCATGACGAAGCAGCGACTGCCGTCTGGACCCGGGAGAGAAACCGAACGGATGACAGTTCCCGGCTCGGCCCCTGGCAGTGGTTTGGGCGGCGCCCACACCATGACTCGATTCCTTCACGACACATGAGCAAGTCGGTCGGAGGCTTACGATAGCAGGCGTTCGCCTCGGCCGCTGCTCGCCATGCCTTGCATTTTCCGCAGTACGGCGCAGTCCTGCACGCGGCTGATCAGCCGGATACGGGACAAGTACCGCTGGCTGAACCCGCCCGTCCTCGCTATGCAGCTCGCCGTCGATGTCGGCGACATCCTCTTCCAGTGGGCGCACCTGAAAGGCACGAAAGCCCGCGCCGAGCGCATGGCGAACATCCAGGCCTCTTCAGCGCCGCGTTAGCGTGGACGTTCTCGTCGGAAGGCCCCCACAACGCTCGTCTAGATGGACGGGACGGTGGAGCCGTCGCCGTGAATCACGACGCGGGTGCCCGTGTGCGCGAAGTTCCAGAAGAACAGCGCGTCGTTGTACCGCATCCCCACGCACCCGTGGCTCGACCGCGTCGTCCCGAAGACCCACGGGTCGCGCCACCAGTTGAGGTGGAGGGCGTGGCCGGCGTTGGTGAAGTACTGGGTGTAGAGCACGTCCTCGAGCACGTAGTACTCCTCCGCCCCGATGGCGGCCGAGGTCATCGTCTCATTCTCGACGCGCGTCTGGATGTAGAAGGTGCCCGCCGGTGTGTCCCATCCGTCCTTCCCGGTCGTCACCAGCGCCGTGTACAGCGCCCGCTCGCCGATCATCGCCGTCGCCGTCTGGCGTGACAGGTCCACGTCCACCCAGCGCTCCCCCAGCACCTCCGGCCCGGGAACGGCCGGCGGCTGAGGCTCCGGGATGGGCGTGGCCGTCGGCTCCGGCGCCGGGGTCGCCGTAGGGGTCGGCGTGCTCGTCGCGGAGGCCGTTGCCGTGTACGTCGGAGCCGGCGTAGATGTCGGGGTTGGCGTCGAGGCCGCGAACACGTTCCATTCAGCCTCCGGGCCCAACGCCCGCAGCGAGGCCGCCCCGGCGGCCGCGGCCGCAATCACAGCCACAGCGGCGATTCCCGCGCGAATCCACGTACGCCGGCTTCTCATACTCGTTGAACGCGCGCCGCAGGCCGCAGGTTAACGACGGGGATCTGATATCCCTCTGACGTCATCGCCGAACATCCTCCGGTCGCGGCCACCGGTCCGGATGCGTAGACTGACGCCAGACGGATGAGGCAGCGCGGGAGGCCGCCATGTTCGACACCGTCACCTCCGCACGCGCGCTGATGGGGCTGTCGCTGGCTTTCCACATCGGCTTCACCGCGCTAGGCATCGGCCTGCCTCTGCTCCTCCTCCTCGCCGAAGGCATCGGCCTCAAGACAGGCAACCCGCTGTATCGCGAGATGGCGAGACGGTGGAGCCGCGTCGCCGCGCTCCTGTTCGCCGTCGGGGCCGTCTCCGGCACCGTCCTTTCGTTCGAGTTCGGCCTCCTCTGGTCGCGCTGGATGGAGTTCTCCGGCGAGATCATCGGCTTCACGTTCGCCCTCGAAGGATTCGCGTTCTTCACCGAGGCGATCTTCCTGGGCATCTACATCTACGGCTGGGAGCGGCTCTCGCCCGTCGCGCACTGGCTCTGCACGATCCCCATTACCGTTGCCTCGGCCTTCTCCGCGTTCTTCGTCATCAGCGCCAACGCCTGGATGAACCAGCCGCGCGGCTTCGAGCTGGTGAACGGGCAGGTATCCGACATCAACCCCTGGCGCGTGATGTTCAACCCCGCCACGCCATACCAGACGACGCACGGCACGCTGGCGGCCTACGTCGCCGCCGGCTTCGCCGTCGCCGGGGTGTATGCCTGGGCGATGCTTCGCGGGGACCGCAGCGAGTACAACCGGCGCGCCCTCGTCCTGGCGCTGGCCGTCGCGGCCGTCGCCACGCCGCTTCAGATCGTGTCAGGCGACCTCAGCGCGCGCTTCCTGGCCCGCAACCAGCCTCAGAAGTTCGCCGCCATGGAGGGCCAGTTCAAGACGGAGAAGGGCGCGCCCCTGCGCATCGGCGGCTGGGTCGACGTCAACGCCCGCGAGACGCGATACGCGATCGAGATCCCGAAGGCACTCAGCTTCCTGGGATATGAGGACTTCAACGCCGAAGTCCGCGGCCTCGACGACTTTGCGCAGGACGAAATCCCCGAGCCGCGCCTGGTCCACTACCCGTTCCAGGTCATGGTCGCGGCAGGATTCTTCATGCTCTTCGTGGCAGCCTGGTTCTTCGTGAACCTCTGGCGGACCAGGAGCGTCAGGCCCGGGCGCTGGCTGCTGTATGCGATCTTGGCCGCCTCCCCCATGGGCTTCATCGCCATCGAAGCCGGCTGGTTCGTGACGGAGTTCGGGCGGCAGCCCTGGATCGTATGGCAGGTGATGCGCACATCGGAGGGCGCGACCCCGCGCGAAGGTGTCTGGGTTCTGCTGATCGTCTTTTCGCTGGCGTATGCCGCACTCACTGCGGGCCTGCTCATGTTGCTGCTCAGATGGCGGCCGCACCTTTTCGAGCCCCGCCGCCGCTTCCCGGAGGTGCCCCGTGTCACTTGAGATCCTGGCCGCCGGAGTAGTCATGGCTGGCCTCATCGCCTACGCGATGTTCGGCGGCGCCGACTTCGGCGGTGGTGTCTGGACGGCCCTCGCTTCGGGTCCGCGAGGCGCGCGCCAGCGCGAAGCGATCTTCCAAGCGATGGGCCCGGTGTGGGAGACGAACCACGTCTGGCTCATCCTGGTGTTGGTGACGCTGTGGACCGCCTTCCCGACCGCGTTCGCGTACCTGTTCACCGCCCTCTTCGTCCCCCTCTCGATCGCCCTCTTGGGCATCGTGTTCCGGGGCGCCGCCTTTGCATACCGCCACTTCGGCGCCAGCGAAGGGACCGAGCTGCCGGCTACCGGCCTCGTGTTCTCGGTGGCCAGTATCCTGACCCCGCTCTTCATGGGGTTCGCGATCGGCGCGGTGGCCGGCGGGCGTATCGAGGTCGAGGACGGGAACGTGGTCTCCGGCTACGTCAGCCCGTGGGTCCAGCCGTTCGCACTGGCCTGCGGCCTCATCGCCGTCGCCATCTGCGGCTTCCTCACGGCTTGCTACATGACTGCTCGCACCGATGGAGCGCTGCGGGAGGATTTCCGCCGCCGCGCCCTCGCGTCCAGCGTCGTGCTCGGGGGCCTGACGACGGCCGCCATCGCGATCGCGTACTGGAATGCGGAGGCATTCTGGGACCGGCTGTCCGCTCCCGGGCCGATCGTGGTCATGCTGCTCGCGGTTGCGGGCGGGATAGCATCGCTTATCGTCCTCTGGCGCGGGCTCTGGCCACTGGTGCCGCCAGTCGCCGCGGGAACCGTTGCGCTCGTAATCGCGGCCTGGGGGGCGGCACAATACCCCTACTTCATCCTGCCGTCGGAGCGCATCTCAGACGTGGCGGCAAACGACACGACGCTCCGGTTCTTCCTCGTCGCCCTGCCGATAGGTTCACTGATCCTCGTTCCTTCACTGGTGCTGCTCTACTGGACCTTCAGCGAGAACACCGACCCCGCACGGCGCACGACAGCCCGTGGCCGGGCGCAGAGGTGAACGCCCACCAACCCCCTCGAGAAGGAGGAGGGGCGACGCCCGGAAGCGTCACCCCCTGTCCTGCCGAAGCGAAAGGGCCGCTTTCGCGGCCCCTCCGGTTACTTCGCCTTGCCGATTTTGTACATCCCCGTGCCGCAGACGGGGCACTCGCCCTTCGTCGCCGGCTTGCCGTTCTTCATCGTGACGGCCGTCGGGTTTTTCATCTCCCGCTGGGTGCGGCACTTCAGGCAGTAGGCTTCCATTTCGTTCCTCCTAGACTCCATCGCACGAGCCGACCACCGGCCCGCCTCCCAACTCGCAGCTAACGCATACGCTGATGAACAGTTCTGCGAGTCTAGATTCAGTCGGGACAATCATAGCTTCCCGCCTAGACTTGTCAAGCGAATCCGAGGCGATTTCGCCCCAATCCACGCCAATTTCACGGAATCTGGCCAGATTCGGCTCGATTCAGGCGCGTGCGAGCACTTTCGCGGGGTGCCAGGCGCCGCCAGCCCGAGCCTCGAGCACGCCCAGGAAGCACCCCGCAACATCGTATACGCGGCAGATCTCGCTTGCGCCGGCCTCAGGCACGCCCGGGACAAGCGCCAGGGATACGTTACGGCCCGCGGCCACGTCGCCCGCGTGCTCGCCACCGACGATCGCGGCGCGAAGGCGCTCCACGGCGCGGTCCGGCGCCAGCAACGCATCCTCCAGCCGGCCTTCCTCGGCGAGCCGCGACAGCGCCTCGGGTGTCACCGTGTCCTCGATGCCGAATCCGCCGCTCGCCGTCCGCCGCAGCGCCGCGAGATGTGAGCCGCAGCCGAGCCGCTGTCCCAGGTCATGGGCCAGCGAGCGGATGTACGTCCCCTTCCCGCAAACCACTTCGAGCTCGGTGTCCGGCACCTCGAAGCCGAGAACGGTGATGCGCTCGATATGCACGCGGCGCGCCGTCAGGTTCACAGGCTCGCCCGCCCGCGCGTACTTGTACAGTGGCTTCCCGGCGAGCTTGATGGCGCTGTAGGCGGGTGGGATCTGGTCGATGTCGCCCGTGAATGCGGGCAGCAGCGCAGCAATCGTCGCTGGCGTCGCGAGCGCTGCATCGCCGTTCGCCGTCAGGGCGCCTTCCGCGTCGTATGTGTCGGTCGCCGCGCCGAATCTGACGCGGGCGACGTACGTCTTCGACTCCGCGTCCATGTACTCGATGAGGCGGGCCGCCTGCCCCACGGCCACCGGCAGCACGCCGGTCGCCAGCGGATCCAGCGTGCCCGCATGCCCGACGCGCCGCACGCCGGTCAGCCGCCGCACGAGAGACACCATCGAGAACGACGTGACGCCGGAGGGCTTGTCGATGACGAAGAACCCGCTCGGAAAGGTCATTCGCGCACGATAACGAACGCCGTCACCGGCAGTCCACGCAACAGGAGTCTGCGCTTCGACCGGACGCGCAGGTTCTTCGGCAGCGCCTCCAGCAGCGTCGTAGGCTCGCCGGTGAGCACGACGGCCCGGCCTCCGGGCCGGAGAACCCGAGCGCACTCGCGTGTCAGCCTCCGGTACAGCCTGTCGAGGCCCGCTACGACCTCGTGCTGGCGGCCGTACGGCGGGTTCGTGACGACGGCGTCCACTGTCCGATCCCCCAGGGGAAGCTGGCAGGCGTCCCACCAGGCCAACGACGCCTGCTTTCCCGCATTTACCGTCGCCGCCGCCAGGGCCGTGGGATCGATGTCGCCGCCCAGGAGGGTGAGGCCCCACGAGGATTCGGCGGCTTCTCGCAGAATGGTGCCGGCGCCACACATCGGGTCAGCCACGGCCTCGCCGCGTCGCAGGTCGGCCAGCCGTACCAGGGCCCGGGCGACCGTCGGCTTCAGCGAAGCGGGAAGGTGCGCCTGTTTCCACGCCCGCTGCGCGAGCGTGTCGTCGGACAGGCGTACGCCGGCGATGATGCGACCGGGCCCGGGCTTGGCGCGCGCCGCTGGCGGGCGGCCCGGCGCCGGGCGCGGCCCGCGCGGGCGAGTGGCCGGAGGAGGGCCGATCACGTGGACCCACAGCTCGAGCGCCGCACGATCGCGCGCGGGCACCCATTTCGCCAGCATGCCGTCGAGCGCGCGGGCGAAGGCGTGCTCCACATCCTCCCGCCGGAACGGGTGCTGGCCCGCAACCCGGGCGACGACTTTGTAGGAACGGCCCCGCTTTCCCGGCCGCAAGGCGTTGTGGGTCAGGAGCGCGCGCTCGATGGCGGCTCGCTCCAGCCCTCTCGCGGCTTGCCGTGGGGCGCCGCGCGCGGGCGGCGACGAGGCGTCGAGCACGACCTGGAACACGTCTTCGAGGGTCCCGCAGCGGAGCGCGGCATCCACGTCGTCCGTCCGGAACAGGACGAAGCCGTCGCGCTTGTCCACACGCGAGATCGTCTCTGTCACCGTGGCGCCCGCGCCCTTCAGCTCGGCGGCGGCGATGTCCTCGAGGCCGGGCACGACGAGAGCGTAGTATTGCGCCGAGGTCTCCGCACCAGCCTTCGCCCTTTTCGCGACGCGGGGCGGTGGCCCGGGGGGCGTGTGCCGGGGTGAGCGCACGGTCCGCTTCCCCGAAACGTTCGCCGGCCGCGCTCGCAGGACCTTAGTCGCCTTCGAGTGCATCGAAGTCGTCCCGCAGCAGCCCCATGATCAGCTCATCGTGGTACGCGCCCCGCTCGTAGTGCTGACCACGCCGCGTGCCCTCGAGCACGAAGCCGCATTTCTCGTAGATTCGCCGAGCGGCGGCGTTCCCTGGATCGACGCTCAGCTCAAGGCGGTGCAGGTTCAGGTGGTCGAACGCCCAGCGTGCCGCCGCCCGCAACGCGTCGAGCCCGTACCCTTTTCCGCGATCCTCGGCGCGCCAGATCCCGATGCCAATCATGGCGCAGCGGTTCCGTTGGTCCATTCGAAAGAGGTCGATGTCGCCGATAGCGCGATCTTCGGCCTGGATCACGAACTCAATGACATCAGCCGGGGGTTCGGCAACGTTCGCCTCGAACTCGCGCTCCATCTCTTCCAGCGACCGGGGAGGCTTGAGCCAATCCCGCAGCTCTTCACCCTTGCCGTCGATGGACTGCGCTACCTCCCACGCCGTACGCACGTCGTCGCGTTCCCACGCGCGCAGGACCACGCGCTCGCCCGCAATCCACGCCATCGCTATCCGTCCTTGGTCGGGGCCGGCAGCGTCTCGCCACGCTCCGCCGCGGTCTGTCGCATGAGGTCGGTCATCTCCTGCGCCTCCTCCATGGACGTATCGCTGACGAAACGCAGGTTCGGCGTGTAGCGCAGCTTCACGCGTGTGCCCAGCTCCCGCCGGAGAAACGGCCGTGCCGATTCGAGCGCCTCCATGGTCGAGCGGCGATCATCGTCGCTGCCCAGGACGCTGACGTAGGCGCGAGCCTGGCGAAGGTCCGGCGACACGTCGACACGGGTAATGGTGACGAGGCCGTGGACACGGGGATCGTTCACCTCCTCGCGCAGGAGATCGCTCAGCTCCGCGCGCAGGAGGTCGTTGATCTGGTCCGTCCGCCGGGTCATGGGTCCCTCAAATGAGCAGCGCCTCCAGCGGAGGCGCACCCGTCTCTCTCATACGTCGCGCCGGGATTTACGTCTCGCGCTCGACCTTGTAGAACTCGATGACGTCGCCCTCTTCGAACGACTCGAAGCCGTCGATCTGAATGCCGCACTCGAAGTTGTTCGCCACCTCGCGAACGTCCTCCTGGAAGCGCTTCAAGGTCGTGATCTTCCCCTCACCGATGACGGCGCCGTTCCTGAGCACCCGCGCCGAATCCGTGCGCGTGATCGTGCCGTCGCGGACGAACGAGCCGGCGATGGAGTTCTTGCGGGCGACGCGGAACACCTTGCGGACCTCCGCGTGCGCTGTCACGACCTCCTTGAAGGTCGGCTCCAGCATGCCCGTCAGCGCCTTCTCGACGTCTTCCACGATGTTGTAGATGACGTTGTATCGGCGGATGTCCACCCGCTCCTGCTGCGCGACGCGCTCGGCCCCGCCCTCGGTGCCGGTGTTGAAGGCGATGATCACGCCCTTCGAGGCGATCGCCAGCATGACGTCGGACTCCGTCACGGAACCCGAGCCGGTGTGGATGATCTTCACCTTCACCTGCTCGTTGGTCAGCTTCTCGAGCGAGCTGCGGATCGGCTCGATCGAGCCCTGAACATCGGTCTTCAGGATGATGTTCAGCTCCTTGAGCTTCCCGGCGCTGATCTCGCCGAACAGCGTGTCCAGCGTCACGTGGGGCTGTGCGTGGAGCGCCGCCGCCTCGCGCTCCCGGATGCGCTCGAGGACGGTCGTGCGGGCGGTCCTGTCGTCGGGCACGACGACCAGCGTCTCGCCGGCCTTGGGAACGGACTGCAGGCCCAGGATCTCGGCTGGCTGCGAGGGTCCCGCCTCCTTCAGCTTGTGGCCGGACTCGTCGTGCATGGCCTTGACGCGGCCCATGGTCTCGCCGACCACGACGTAGTCGCCGGCACGAAGCGTGCCCGTCTTCACGAGCACCGTCGCCAGCGGCCCCTTCGTCTTGCTCAACTCCGCCTCCACGACGATGCCGATAGCCTCACGGTCGGGGTTCGCCTTCAGATCGAGGACCTCGGACACCACCAGGATGTTCGCGAGCAGGTCGTCGAGGCCCTGCTTGGTCTTCGCCGAGACGGGGACGCAGGGCACGTCGCCACCCCATTCTTCGATGACCACGCCGTTTTCGGAAAGCTCGGTCTTCACCTTGTCCGGGTTCGCGTCGTCGAGGTCGATCTTGTTCAGCGCCACGACGATGGGTACGCCGGCGGCGCGCGCGTGATCGATGGCTTCCTTCGTCTGCGGCATCACGCCGTCGTTCGCGGCGACGACCAGCACGGCGACGTCCGTCGTCTGGGCACCACGCGCGCGCATCTGCGTGAACGCCTCGTGGCCCGGCGTGTCCAGGAACGTGATCTCCTGGCCGTTCGCCTCGACCTGGTAGGCACCGATGTGCTGTGTGATGCCACCGTGCTCCGACGCCGCGACTTTCGCCTCGCGGATCGCGTCGAGCAGGCTGGTCTTGCCGTGGTCGACGTGGCCCATGATCGTCACGACGGGCGGCCGCGGCTGGAGCTTCGCCGGGTCTTCCTCGATCTGCGGCCGGCCGGTCTCGCGGTCAACAGCCACCTCCGCCACCTCGGCGACGTGCTGCTCGAGCGGCTCGAAGCCCATGTCGTGCGCTACGATGGCGGCCGTGTCGAAGTCGATGACCTGGTTGATGGAGGCCATGATTCCGTTCTTCATGAGCTCCTTGATGACCTCGACGGGAGACACGCCCATCAGGTCGCCGAGCTCTTTCACGGAGAGCACGCGCGGTATCTCGATCGTCCTTGCGCCAGTATCAGTCGTCATACGTCTCGATTCACTGTGAGGACGACGCCGCCGGCAGTCCCGCCGCGTGCGTCCGTAGCTGCTCCAGATCCTGCGGCGGCATCGTCACCTTCAGCGCCCGCCCCAGCCGTTCCTTCTTCAGCGCCTCGTCCCAGCACTCACGGGTCTCGTGTACGTAGGCCCCGCGACCGTTCTTCTTGCCCGTCGGGTCCAGCTCGACCCGGCCTTCCGGCGTCCGCACGACCCGCACGAGGCCCCGCTTCGCCTCCGTGCTCCGGCACGCGATGCACGTGCGCTGCGGCACATGTCTTGGACGGGGGCCAGCCTGCGGCTTCGGCATCTTACCAGTTGATGTCTTCCATGTCGGTCAGGTCGACGTCCTCGTCCTCGTCTTCCGGGAGGATGCGGCGCGCTCCGCCCTTCTTCTTCTTCGGCAACTGCCGTCCTGCCTCGTCATCGCGCCGTCCGGGAGGGCCGCGGCGCTTTTCGCCCGGCTTCAGCACCTCCAGCGGAGGCCGCACGAGCTCTTCCGCGAAGCGGATCGTCGGGCGCGCGGGTCCGCCCGCTGCAGGCGCCGCCTGCTCCGCGATGGTCGCAGCGGGCGCCAGCGGCTCTGGCGCCGCGGTCGCGGCGGCAGCCTCTTGCTCCTTGCGCGCGTACTCCAGCGCGATCTCTTCCTCCGGCGTGAGCGGCCTCGCGGATGCCGCCGCGGCCAGCTCGGCGGCGACGCGCTTCGCCTCGGTCTCCTTCTCGGCCGCCTCGCGTGCGCGTTGCAGAGCGTCTTCGCGGGCCTGTGCCTGCACCTGCTCCAGCGTCAGGCCCTGGGCCGCCAGCTCCTCTTCGTACGCGGACTGGCTCTTGATGTCGATCCGCCAGCCCGTGAGCTTCGCCGCCAGGCGGGCGTTCTGCCCTTCCTTGCCGATGGCCAGCGAAAGCTGCCGGTCCGGGACCACCACCTCGGCGGTGTTCGCCCTCGCACCTTCGTCGGAGACGGTCTCGTGCGTCATCACGCTCACGACCTGCGCCGGGCTCAGCGCGTTGGCCACGAACCGTGACGCCTCCGGATCCCAGACCACGACGTCGATGCGTTCGCCGTTCAGCTCATTGACGATGTTCTGGATGCGGATGCCGCGCATGCCGACGCATGCGCCGACGGGATCCACCCCCTCCTGCCGCGACCAGACCGCGACCTTCGAGCGATAGCCCGCCTCCCGCGCGATCGACTTGATCTCCACGATGCCGCGGAAGATCTCGGGCACTTCCAACTCGAACAGGCGCTTCAGCAGATCGCGGTGCGCGCGAGACACGATGACTTGCGGGCCCTTGGCCGCCTTCTGCACTTCGACCACGAGCACCTTCAGCCGCTGGGCCGCGCGATAGTGCTCGGTGCGGGACTGCTCGGGCGGGGGCAGCAGCGCCTCGGCGCGGCCCAGGTCGATAATGACGTTTCGGCCCTCGAGGCGCTGGACAACGCCCGAGACGATGTCGCCTTCCTTGCCGGAGTACTCGTCGAACACTACCTCGCGCTCGGCTTCGCGCAGCCGCTGCAACACGACCTGCTTCGCCGTCTGCGCGGCGATGCGCCCGGCGTTGGCAGGAGTCGCGTCGAACATGATGAGCTCGCCCATGAGCGCGTCAGGCTTGATGCGACGCGCCTCATCGAGGGTCATCTCGATCTTGTCGTCCTCGATCTCCTCGACGACGGTCTTTGCCGTGAAGACCTTGATGTTGCCGTCCTCGGGATGGATCTTCACGACGACGTTCGCCTGCGCGAGGTTGTCTTTCTTGTACGCCGATGCCAGTGCCATCTCCACCGCCTCGAGGACGGTCTCCTTTGGCAGGTTCTTTTCCGCCGCCAGCGCCGAGATTGCCGTGATGAACTCGCTCTTCATTCGCGAAACCCTTAACGAACAAAAAAGTGGGCTCGCGCCCACTCCCGTACGAGAGTATCCCAGGTTGCCTCCAGTATAGGCCCTCGCATCCGGCCCTGACAAGCCCACACCCTCCGCGTCCTCCACACCGATTCTCGTAAGGGGATCCGTCCTGACGTGCGTTCAGCGGCCCCGATGTCTTCGCAATCCGCAACGCTGAATGCCCTGCCCGTGCGCCTTCGCGCCGCTAGACTGGATCGCGACACGAAAGGAACACCAGTTGTCCGCGATCGTGGCCGAAGGCCTCGCCAAGCACTTCAACCCAGACATCAAAGCGGTAGACGGCATTGCCCTCGACGTGCCCGAGGGCCAGATCTTCGGCTTCTTGGGCGCCAACGGCTCGGGCAAGACAACCACTGTCCGCATGCTGACCACGCTGCTGCGCCCGACCGCCGGCCGCGCCGAGGTCTCCGGCCTCGACGTGACCCGGCACGCCGGCGCCGTCCGCAGCCGGATCGGCGTGGCGCTGCAGGAGGCCGGGCTGGACGACATCCAGACGGGACGGGAGCTGCTCACGCTCTCCGCACGCCTCTACCGCGTCGCCCACGCCGAGATCCACGACCGCGTCGACCAGCTCCTGCGCATCGTCGACCTGGAGGACGCCGCGGACCGGCGGCTGAAAACGTACTCGGGCGGCATGCAGCGCCGGCTCGATCTCGCGGCCGCACTTGTCCACCGGCCGAGCGTGGTCTTCCTCGATGAGCCGACCACAGGGCTCGATCCGATAAGCCGGGACGCGATCTGGCGCTACGTGGGGGAGCTCAACCGTAGCGAAGGCGTTACCTTCTTCCTCACGACGCAGTACCTGGAGGAGGCCGACCGCCTTTGCCACGACGTCGCGATCATGGACACGGGGCGGATCGTCGCGCAGGGCTCCCCGGAGGAGTTGAAGGCGAGCATTGGCACCGACGTCGTCTCGCTGCGCATCGACGGTGGCGCGGACGAGCTGGCCCGCGCCGAACAGGCGGTGCGCCGCTTCGAGGGCATCGAGGACGTGCGCGTCGTCGACGATGCCGTGATCTGCTACGTACGGGAGGGCAGCAGCGCGATCGCCCGGCTGGTGTTGCTGCTGGACGACGCGTCGCTGCGCGCAAAGGAGGTCACGCTCTCACGGCCGACGCTGGACGACGTCTTCCTCAAGAAGACCGGCCATCACCTGGAGGCGGAGGACGGGAACCCGCCCGGCGACGCCGCCGGGCGGCCGGGACGCGGGAGGCGGCCATGACGCGCGCGCTGGCCGACACGTACTACCTGACGCTGCGCGCGCTTCGCGAGACGATGCGCCAGCCGGCGCTCGAGATCGGCAACGTGTTCATCCCGATCTTCTTCTTCGCCGTCACCGTCGGCGCCATCGGCAGCTCGGCCGCGCGGGCATTTGGGGTGGACAACTACACCGGCTTCCAGATGCCCATCGCCGTGCTCCAGGGCGTGGCCGGCGCGGCGGGCGTCGCGGGCATCGGCACCGTCACGGACATTGAGCGCGGCTACTTCGACAAGCTGCTGTTGACCCCCGCCCCGCGGCTGTCGCTGGCGATGGGGCGGCTGGCAGCGGATGGGGTGCGGATCTGCCTGCTGTCCGCGTTCATCCTCGTCATCGGCCTCCTGTTCGGCTCGGGACTGGAGTCCGGCCCGTTCGGTGCGGTGGTGCTGGTCGCGATGTCCGGCTCGTTCGGCCTCGCCTACTCCGGCATCGGCATGGCGTTGGCGCTCAAGACGGGCAGCGCGCAGGCGGCCCAGTTGGGCTTCCTGATCTTCTTCCCGCTGCTCTTCCTCTCGCCGGCCTTCGCGCCGAAGGAGTTCTTCGCGCCCTGGCTCGAGTTCCTGGCGACGATCAACCCCGTAACCTACATCGTCGAGGGCATGCGCTCGCTGGTGCTGGAGGGCTGGGACGCCGCCGCACTCGGCAAGGCGTTCGCCTCCATCGTCGCCATGGGCGCCTTCACGATGACGCTGGTGCTCCTCGGCCTCCGCTCTCGCACAGCCTGACGCGGTCACGCCTTCGCCTGCCTGCTGCTACCCTGTACGCAGATGGACCCAGCGCGAATACGTAACTTCTGCATCATCGCCCATATCGACCACGGCAAATCCACCCTCGCCGACCGCTTCCTGGAGATGACCGGCACTATCTCCCGGCGCGACATGTCCGAGCAGGTGCTGGATGCCATGGACCTCGAACGCGAGAAGGGCGTCACCATCAAGGCGAAGGCCGTCCGCATGGCCTACACCGCCCGTGACGGCACGCCCTACGAGCTGAACCTCATCGACACGCCCGGCCACGTGGACTTCGGCTACGAGGTGTCGCGAGCGCTGGCCGCCTGCGAGGGGGCACTGCTGGTCGTGGACGCGGCGCAGGGCATCCAGGCGCAGACGCTGGCCAACGTGTACCTGGCGCTGGAGGCCGACCTGAAGCTGATTCCGGTCGTGAACAAGATCGACCTGCCCTCGGCCGAGCCTGAGCGCGTGGCGCAGGAGCTGGTTGACACGCTGGGCTTCTCGCCCGACGAGATCATGTTCGCCTCGGCGAAGGAGGGTACGGGCGCCGAGGACCTGCTGGAGACGATCGTCGAGCGCGTGCCGGCGCCCAAGGGCGCGGCCGAGGCGCCCCTGCGGGCCCTGATCTTCGACAGCAAGTACGACGCCTACAAGGGCGTCATCGCCTACTGCCGCGTGATCGACGGGCGCGTCGACAACAAGCGGAAGCTGCGGCTCATGTCCACCGGTTTCACGGTCGAACCGCTGGAGGTCGGGGTCTTCCGGCCGGCGCTGGAGCCGGTGCCCGAGCTGACGCTCGGCGAAGTGGGGTATATCGCCACGGGCCTCAAGACCGTGAAGGACTGCCGCGTCGGCGACACGCTGACCGACGACGGCAAACCGGCCGTGGTGGCGCTGTCCGGCTACCGTCCGGCCAAGCCGATGGTGTTCGCAGGGCTTTACCCCGCACAGGGCAACGAGTACCCGCTGCTGCGCGATGCGCTCGACAAGCTGCAGCTCACCGACGCCTCGCTCATCTACACGCCGGAGTCCTCGGGCGCGCTGGGGTTCGGCTTCCGCTGCGGCTTCCTGGGCCTGTTCCACATGGAGATTGTGCAGGAGCGGCTGGAGCGCGAGTACGACCTCGACCTGCTGGCGACGGCGCCGAGCGTCGAGTACGAGGTTACGAAAACCAACGGCGAGGAGATCGTCGTCGATAGTCCGGCCGATCTGCCAGTGCCGCAAGAGATCGAGCAGATCCGCGAGCCCTGGATGGACATCAGCGTCGTCTGCCCGGACCGCTACATCGGGACTGTGATGGAGCTGGTGACCGGCAACCGCGGCGAGTTCAAGCGCATGGAGTACCTGCAGCACGGCCTCATCGAGGACGATGGGTCCAAGAAGGCCGAAGGCCGCGTGCTCCTGGAGTATCGCATACCGCTGTCCCAGATCCTGGTCGACTTCTACGACGAGCTGAAGTCGCGCACGCAGGGCTACGCCAGCCTGGACTACAGCTTCAGCGAGAACCGCCCAGCGCCTCTCGTGAAGCTGGACATCCTCGTGAACGGCGAGCCCGTCGACGCGCTTTCGCTCATCACGCACCGCGAGAACGCTTCGCACCAGGGCCGGCTGCTCGTCGAGAAGCTGCGGTCGCTGATCCCGCGGCAGATGTTCGACGTGCCGCTGCAGGCGGCGATCGGCGGGCGCATCGTCGCCCGCGAGACGATCCGCGCCATGCGCAAGAACGTGCTGGCCAAGTGCTACGGCGGCGACATCACGCGCAAGCGGAAGCTGCTGGAGAAGCAGAAGGAAGGCAAGCGCCGCATGAAGCGCGTCGGCAACGTCGAGATCCCGCAGGAAGCCTTCATGGCGGTACTACGGTTGGACAAGTAGCCGCGATCATCCCACCATGCTCGAAGCCGGCGCCAAGGCCGCCGTAGGGGCGCCGCTTGCTGCGCCCTTTCCGGTCGGCCACCATGCGACATGCCGGACGAACCCCGCCACCGGAAACAACTCCGTCTGCGAGAGTACGATTACAGCTCGTACGGCGCGTACTTCATCACAATCGTCACGCAGGACCGCCGGCATCTGCTCGGCGAGATCGTGAATGACGAGATGCAGGTGTCCGTTGCGGGGTCGTTGGTGATCGAGGCGTGGAGTGGGCTTCCCGCCCGATTCCCGAACGTCGAA
>DATECV010000136.1:0-9516 GCA_035286725.1 Dehalococcoidia bacterium
GACGGACAGACGTACCGGGAGTTCACGTCGATCCGGGTGGACACGACGAGCACGCACGGGACGGGGTGTACGTTCGCTTCGGCGATCGCGGCCGGGCTGGCGAAGGGGATGGGGCCGGGCGACGCCATCGCGCTGGCGAAGTCGTACGTGACGCTGGCCATCCAGCACGCGTACCCGGTAGGAGGCGGGCACGGACCGGTCCACCACTTCTACCGGTACTATCAGCCGACGGGCACGAAGTACAAGCCGGGGATCCGGCTGGAGGCTGGAAGCCAGAAGTCAGGGGGCACAGGGGGATGACGGTGCTGTTGCGGCGAAACACGAAGTCGCGAGGCGGGCCGGCGTGGTTTCCCGCGGTGATGGCTGTCGGGTTCGCGTCGCTCGCGGTGTGGGCGGGGGTCGCCGGGGACTGGCTGACGGCGGGGATCGCCGGAGTAATGGCGGCCGTTTCTGCGGCCGGGTTTGTACTGATGCGGTGGATTCGGGTGGCGATTAACGCCGCGGGTGAAGAGCAACGCCCAGGACAGGTCTAAAGACCTGTCCGTACGGGTGAGGGCCGTCCGGGTGCGGGGCCGGTTCAGCCCTGATTTCGAGGTGGGTGACATGGACGACGTGCTGACGATCGCGGGGAAAGAGTTCTCTTCGCGGCTGTTTGTGGGGACGGGCAAGTACTCGTCGCCGGAGGTGTGCCTGGCAGCCCTGGAGGCTTCCGGGACAGAGCTGGTGACCGTGGCGATCCGCAGGCTTGACCTGGACAATCCGAAGGCGCGTACGGAGCTGGACTACATCGACTGGACGAAGCACCGCGTGCTGCCGAACACGGCGGGCTCGACCACGGTCGAGGAGGCCATCTTCACGGCGAGGCTGGGGCGGGAGGTGACGGGGTCCAACTGGGTGAAGCTGGAGGTGATCCCGGACCCGAAGTACCTGCTGCCCGACCCGATCGGGACGCTACGGGCAGCGGAGCTGCTGCTGAGCGAGGGGTTCGTGGTGCTGCCGTACATCCACGCAGATCCGATCCTGGCGAAGCACCTGGAGGAGGCGGGGTGCGCGACCGTGATGCCGCTGGGGTCGGCGATCGGGTCGGGGCAGGGGATCCTGACGCTGGAGGAGATCAAGATCATCATCGAGAACGCGAAGGTGCCCGTGGTGGTCGATGCGGGGATCGGCGCGCCTTCCGACGCGGCGCTGGCTATGGAGATCGGCGCCGACGCGGTGCTGGTGAACACAGCGGTGGCGAAGGCGCAGGATCCGGCGTTGATGGCGGCGGCGATGCGGAAGGCAGTCGAAGCCGGGCGGGAGGCGTACCGTGCGGGCCGCATCGCGGCGAAGCCGTACGCGAGCGCGAGCAGCCCGACCGAAGGCATGGCGGAGCTGGCGAAGACATCCTGATGGCGAGCACGCGCCCCGCGTTGCCGTTCCCGGCGCTGGTGCTGGTTACAGACAGCGCGCGCCTACGTTCGCGGCAACCATCGATCGAGCTCGACGACATCGTGCGAGACGCCGTGCTTGGCGGCGTCAACGTGGTGCAACTGCGGGAAAAGCACCTCTCGACGATGGAGCTCATCGAACTGGGGCTCCGCGTGCGAGACGCGATCGCCGGTCGCGCCCTCTTCTTCGTCAACGGGGACATCGATGCGGCACGAACGCTGGCGGCCGACGGCATCCATCTCCCGTCCCACGGACTCGCCGTGGGCGATGTCCGATCACTCCTCGGCGATCGGCCGCTGGTGTCACTGGCGGTACACGGCGTCGAGCGGGCAATGGCCGCGGAACGGGAAGGCGCTGACCTGATTCAGCTTGGCACGACATTTGAAACGAGTTCCAAGCCCGGCGTCGAGCCGCTCGGCCTCGAAGGTGTGCGGGATGCGTGCGCGGCCGTGAAGGCCCCTGTGGTTGCCATCGGCGGCGTCACGGCAGCTAACGCAGGGAGCTTAATGCGGGCCGGGGCCAGGGGCGTGGCCGTCATGGGCGCGATCATGGATGCCGCCGATCCGCGAAGCGCCGCCAGCGCGCTGCGACGCGCCCTGGACGAAGCCACGAAGCGAGGCGAACAATGCGCGTCATCGTGAACGGCAAGCCGCGAAGCACCGGCGAAGAGGTTGAAATGCCGTTGCTGGCGTTCCTGGCGGCGAACGACGTGGACCCGAAGCTGGTGGCGGTGGCGATCAACGGCGACGTGATCCTGAAGACGGCATACAGCCAGGCAGTGGTCCGCGAAGGAGACGCGATCGAGATCGTGCGGATGGTGGGCGGGGGCGCGGGGTGAGCGACGTGGTCGTCGTGGGAGGCGGGATCGTGGGGTTGGCATGCGCGCGCGAGGCGGCGCGGGCGGGCATGAAGGTGACCCTGCTGGAATACGGCAAGACGGGCATGCAGGCAACGAACGCGGCGGCCGGGATGCTGGCGCCGATGATCGAGTCACACGGGCCCGGCCCGATGTTCGACCTGGGATTGCGGGCGCTGCGGGAGATGCCGGAAACGGTCGATGCGCTGGAACGGCAGTGCGGGTTCGACCTGGAGCTGCGCCTGCACGGCATCCTGAAGGTCGCGTTCACGGGGGAGCAGCTCGACGAGCTGCGGCAGCGGCAGGCGTGGCTGGCGTCTTGCGGCCACGACGTCGCTCTGTTGGACGGCGCGCAGTGCCGGGAGGCGGAGCCACGGATCAGCGAACGCGTCATCGGTGGGATCGTCTCGGCGGGCGAGGGCAGCGTGAGCAACCAGATGCTGGCGCTGGGGCTGGAGCGCGTCGCGAAGGCGAGCGGCGCCGAGATCCGGCAACGGTCGCCGGTCGTGGGGTTCAGGACGAAGGGCGGTCGGGTAACCGCAGTACGGACGGGCGACGGCGATGTGCCTTGTGACGCGGTCGTGATCGCGGCGGGGGCACGAAGCGGGCAGGTGAGTCAGATGCTGGCACCACGCCACAGGAACAAGCTTCTGCCGGTGCGGCCGATACGCGGACAGATGATCGCGCTGGGTGGGATGTCGTGCCCGATTCGGAGCGTGGTGTGGGGGCCCGAAGGGCACCTGGTGCCGCGCGCGAACGGGCTGGTCTTCGCCGGGGCGACGGTCGAGGACGTGGGATTCCGGCGACGGACGACGAAGGCGGGGCTGCGCGCGCTGCGGTCGATGGCGAAGGGGCTGGTGCCGCAACTGGCGGCGGCCCAACAGCAGTTCGACTGGGCGGGGCTGCGGCCGGGGACGCCGGACGGGCTGCCCATCATCGGTCCGATGCCGGGCTGGCCGAACGTCATCGTGGCCACGGGCCACTACAGGAACGGCATACTGCTGGGGCCGATCACGGGCCGGCTCGTCGCGCGAGGGATCGCGGGCGACTGGAGCGAGACACCGGCCGAGTTTTCGCCGGGGCGATTCGCATAGGCTCGCTCGCTCGCTGCGTTTCCGCTCATCCGCGCGGGCCCTTCGGCCGCGCTACGTGTTCTCCGCGCCTTGACCAGAGACTATGTCTCAATTAGGATGAGACGATGTCTCAACAAGGAGCGGGCATGTCGGAGATCGAGCTGGTCATCGAGCGGCTGGAGATGCGGGGGCACCGCATAACGTCGAGCAGGCGGCGGGTGTTGGATGCGGTGCTGGGACAGCAGGGGCACTTCACCGTCGACGACATCCTGCGCTCGACGCGGAAGGTCGGGCGGGCGACGGTGTTCCGCACGATGAAGATCCTGCAGGACCTGAACATCGTGTGCCGGGTGCTGCTGGACGACGGGACGCTGCACTACCGGCTGAGCACGGGCCGGCACCACCACCACCTGGTGTGCACGAACTGCGGCCGGGTCGAGGACTTCAGCAACTGCGACGTGAACTCGTTGGTGCGCGACCTGCAGAAGGCGACGTCGTACGAGATCGAAGCGCACTGGCTGGAGGTGTACGGGCGGTGCCAGGCGTGCAGGCTGCTGAAGACTTCCGGATTGCCCACAACATCGGCCACGGCAAGAACACCGTCAACCCGCGGCTAGCGGTGTAACGACCAACACGCGGTTGGAGGACAGTCACGATCATGACCTTTCTCAGACTGATACGACGTATCACATTGCCCGCTATGGCGGCAGCGGTCGCGCTCACAGTAGTGGCTGCTTGCGGCGGTAGCGACGACATGGGCGACGATGATGCGACGCCGGCCAAGCTCAAGGTCGTCGCCACGACCACACAAATCGAGGCGCTCGCACGAGAGGTGGGCGGCGACAAGATCGACCTGGTCGGCATCTTGCCAGCGGGCGCAGACGCCCACGAGTTTGAGCCGACAGCCAGTGACCTGAGGGCGATCGAGGAGGCGGATGTCGTCCTTCGGCATGGCGTCGGGCTGGACAACTGGCTGGACGACACCATCGAGGCAGGTTCGGCGAGAGTCGTCACCGTTACGGATGGCATCGAGCTGAAAGAGCCCGCGCTGGAGCACGCCGGAGACGAGGACGGCGAGGAAGGGGAGGAGCACGAAGGCGAGGAGGAAGGGTTCGACCCTCACGTATGGCACGACCCTGATCGAGCGAAGATCATGGTCGAGAACATCATGGCGGCCCTGGACGGAGCGGACGAGGCGAACGAAGGCACGTACGACGCGAACACCGCGGCGTACAACCAGAAGCTGGATGCGACCAAAGCCGAGATCCAGGCGATGATCGACGAGATACCGGCGGAGAACAGGAAGCTGGTGACCAACCACGACGCGTTCGGGTACTTCGCGGACGCTTTCGGGCTGGAGATCGTCGGCGCGGTGATTCCGAGCACCTCGACGGATGCCGAGCCCTCGGCTGGCGACACGGCAGCGTTGCTCGAGACGATCGAGCGCGAGGGGGTCAAGGCGATCTTCGCGGAGTCCAGCGTGAATCCCGGGCTTGCCACAACACTGGCGAAGGACGCGGGCGTAACGATCGTGGACGACCTCTACGGTGACTCGCTAGGAGAGCCGGGATCGGGCGCCGATACGGTGGATGGTATGTTGCTGGCGAACGCGCGGAAGATCGTGGACGCGCTCAAATGAGGCGAGCATCGAGGCAGGCACCAGTATGGTTCTGAGCGCACCCGTCGCCCCAAACGGCGCTTCTCACGACGACTGCCTTGCTATACGGGATCTGACCGTGGCGTACGGGCGAAAGGTCGTACTGCAGGGCGTGCATGCGGACATACGCAGGGGCCAGGCGATCGGCGTCGTCGGGCCGAACGGGGGCGGGAAGAGCACGCTGCTGAAGGCCGTGCTGGGCATCGCGCCGGTCGTCAGCGGGAGGATCTCGTTGTTCGGGCGGCCAGCCTCCGAGATGAAGTCACACATGGCGTACGTGCCCCAGCGGGAAGCGGTGGACTGGGACTTCCCCGTGACGGTGTACGACGTCGCGATGATGGGGCGATACCCGCGGACCGGGTGGTTGCGGCGGCCCGGCAGACGCGATCACGACGTGGTGCGCGACATGCTGGAACGGGTCGACATGCTGGAGCATCGCAACCGGCAGATCGGGCAGCTTTCAGGGGGGCAACAGCAACGCGTGTTCATCGCGCGGGCGCTGGCGCAGGAAGCCGACGTGCTGCTACTGGACGAGCCGATGAACGGCATCGACGCGTCGACGCAGGAAGTGATCCTGGCGATCATCGAGGAGCAGCGCGAGGCCGGAAAGATCGTGCTGCTGGCAACACATGACCTCGTGAGCGCCTCCTGCGCCTGTGACTGCCTCTGCTGCGTGAACGAGCGGATGGTGTCGTACGGGCCGCTGGACGAGACGTATACGCCTGAGAACCTCTCTCAGACGTACGGCGGGCCTGTCATCATGCTCGGCCGCACCGACGTGCCGGAGCCGATGCACACGCACCACGCCGGCGACCACGCGCATCACCACCACACGCACGAGAACCTGGGCGGCGAGCACGACTGATGCCATTCGCCGACTACGTTACCGACCCGCTGCAGTATGAATTCATGAAGCGCGCGCTCATCGAGGTGATCCTCATGGGCGCGGTGACGGGCGCCATCGGCGCATATATCGTCCTTCGAGGACTATCATTCATCGGCGATGCGCTGTCGCACGCGATTTTTCCGGGCATCGTCATCGCCTTTCTGCTGGGCCAAAGCATCTTTCTGGGCGCGCTGGCGTTCGGCGTGCTCACTTCGGCAGGAATCGCCGTCATCGCAACGAACGCGCGCGTAAAGGAAGACTCGGCGATCGGCGTGCTGTTCGCGGGGACGTTCGCTCTTGGTGTGGTGCTGATCTCGTCGTCGAAGAACTTCACGCGGGACCTGGCGTCGTTCCTCTTCGGCAACGTACTGGGCGTGACGACACACGATATCTGGCTGTCCGCGATCGTCGGCGCGATCGTCATCGTCCTGATGGTGCTGTTCTACAAGGAGCTGCTCATCACCTCCTTCGACCGGGTGGCGGCGCAGGCGATGGGACTGCCGGTGTTCTGGCTCGACCTGCTGTTGCTGGTGATGATCTCGCTGACCATCGTCGTGTCGCTGCGGGCGGTGGGCAACATCCTGGTAGTGGCCATGCTGGTGACGCCGGCGGCGGCGGCACGGCTGCTGACCGATCGCTTTCCGATCATGATCCTGTTGAGTTCCGGGATCGGAGCGTTGTCCGGAGTGCTGGGCCTGTTCATCTCGTATCACAACGACGTGGCCGCGGGCGGGACGATCGTCCTGGTGGCGACGGCGATCTTCGGACTGGTGTGGCTGTTTGCGCCCGAGCACGGGTGGCTGACCAGCCGCCTGCCTCGCCGGCTGTCCGGGGCAGAAGCCGAAACGAGAATCTTGTTCGAGTCGCCGGAGATCCAGACGCACACGCGCTCGTCCCAGTAGCAGAGCCGTGCCCCCCGGGTCACGGTATCCTCTCGGCGGAGGGTGCGATGGAGATTATCGATATCTCGGTGCCGGTGCGGCCGGGGATGATCGTGTACGACGGCGACCCCGACGTACACATGGAGCGTGTGAAGACGATCGCCGGGGGATCTTCGGCGAACGTGAGCCGGCTGGACTTCGGTGTACACACGGGCACGCACATCGACGCGCCGGTACATTTCATCGACGGGGCGCCCGCAATGGAGACGGTGCCGCTGGAGGCGCTGATCGGACCGGCGCACGTAGTCGACGCAACCGCGCTGTCGGAGCACATCGACGCGGCCGCGCTGAGCCGACTGGCGATCCCGGCGGGCGCCGAGCGGATCATCTTCAAGACGAACAACTCGCGTCTGTGGGACCTGGACCGGTTCTCGCCCGACTTCATCGCGTTGACGGCAGACGCCGCGACGGCGCTGGTGGAGCGCGGGGTGAAGCTGGTGGGCATCGACTACCTGTCGATCGGGCCGAAGGGGAACGGCGCGGCGACGCACGTTGCCTTGTTGAAGGCGGGCGTGGTGATCGTCGAAGGCCTAGACCTGCGGCGCGTTGAGCCTGGGCAGTACCAGCTTGCGTGCCTGCCGCTGCTGCTGGTGGGCAGCGACGGCGCCCCGGCGCGGGCGGTTCTGATCCGCGAGTAGCCGGAATCAGCAGACCAGGGCGGCCGCCATCGACCGAGAATTCCGCTCATGCCTCGGCGTCGCCCTACCCGGCCCCAGGCTGAAACGATCACGCGGTTCGCGGCACAGTCAACCGTGCGAAGGGCTGGAGGACAGATGTCACACACGGAAATCACGATGTACGGGACGGCGTGGTGCAGCGACTGTAAGCGCACGAAGAAGTTCTTCGGCGAGCAGCGCGTTCACTATGACTTCGTCGATATCGACGGCGACGCGGAAGGGCAGGCGACCGTCGAGCGGCACAACGATGGGAAGCAGATCATCCCGACGCTGGTGTTCAGTGACGGTACCGTGCTGGCGGAGCCGTCGAACGCCGAGCTGGCGGCGAAGCTGGGGTTGCAGACGACGGCGAAGAGCGACTTCTACGACCTCATCGTCGTTGGAAGCGGGCCGGCGGGGCTGACGGCAGCGTTGTACGCGGCGCGCGAAGGCATCGAGACGCTTGTGATCGAACGGGCGGGGATCGGCGGACAGGCAGGGGTGACCGAGCGGCTGGACAACTTCCCGGGGTTTCCGGAGGGGATCAGCGGAAGTGAATTCGCCGACCGGCTGCGGGCCCAGGCGGAACGGTTCGGCGTGGAGATCCTGCAGGCGCAAGAGGTCGCGGCCGTCGGGACCGACGGTCAGTACCGGTGGGTGCGGACGGCGGACGGGAAGGAGTACCGAGCGTGGGCGGTGCTGCTGGCGCTCGGGTCAACGTACCGGCGGCTGGGCGTGCCGGGCGAGGAAGACTTCATCGGAGCGGGGGCCCACTTCTGTGCGACGTGTGACGGGGCGTTCTATCGCGGCAAGGACGTGCTCGTTGTGGGCGGCGGCAACTCCGCGGGGGAGGAGAGCATCTTCCTCACGAAGTTCGCGCGAAAGGTGATGATCGCGACGCGCGACAGCCAGCTTTCGGCCAGCAAGGTGGTGGTCCAGAAGGTGGAGGAGCACCCTCGGATCGAGGTGCTGTGCAACGTGACGCCGGCGGAGTTCAAAGGGAACAAGCGCCTGGCCTCCGTCGTCTTACGGAATACGGAGACGGGCGAACTGGGCGAGGTGCATCCCGAGGGCGTGTTCGTGTTCATCGGCCTCTCGCCAAACACCGGCGTGGTGCGGGACATGGTGGACGTAGACGGCGCGGGCTTCATCGTGACCGAGGCGACGTTGCAGACGAGCGTGCCGGGGATCTTCGCAGCGGGCGACTGCCGCGAAGGGAGCACGAAGCAGGCGGCCTCGGCGGCAGGCGAGGGGGCGGCGGTCGCGCTGGCCATCCGGCGGTACCTGCAACCCCTGATGAGCGGCGTACCCGACCACGCGGGGATGATGGAGACCGTGGCGTGAAGCGCGCGCCCTGCGGCCGGTGCATCGCAAATCCGGGCTCGCGAGAGCGCGACCCGCACGATGGCAGATCGTTAACATCCGTGACAACACGTTTGAAACAAGATCGGCAGTCCGCGACAGATAGTTTGAGCGTAGAAATGACACAGGGCAGAGAGAGAAGGATGGAGATGACACATAGCAAAACGATGGTCATGAAGCGGCGCTGCGCACGCTGCGGCAGCTCGCTGTTCGTATCACAAGACCCGCTGGACGACCCGGGCACCACGTACTGCCTGGCGGGGCACACGTTCTCGCCGCGACCCCCGCTGCCGCTGGCGGACGACGAGGTCCCCGTGACACGCCGGACGCGAAAACGAAAGGCGGCGGCGTAGAGCGACAACCTGTCAGCCCGCTACAGGCGGCGCGCCGGCCGAGGCTGTGCGCGCCGCCTGTTCTGCTTCGTCGAAAAAGCACGAACAGGCTCCTTCCAACGGGCGGCACAGTGGTACGCTGACCCGCGACAAACGGGACGTTGCGAGGAGGAGCCCGATGCCGCAGTTTCCCGACGGCCTGACAACCGAGCACCTGCTGGACGCGCACATCAACCTGGAGCCCCCCGAGGCGCTGGGGCAGACGCCGTTCGGGAGCCGCAGCATCTTCACAGTGGTGGACGGAGTGTTCGAGGGGCCGCGG
>DATECV010000137.1:0-17650 GCA_035286725.1 Dehalococcoidia bacterium
GCATCGACGAGGAGTGGCCGCTCGAGCCGGTGGAGCGCGACTACCGGGGCGAGGTCGCGGACCGCTATCGCTACGCGGACGGCGGCGGCGAGATCGGCGTCATCTCCTCTGTGAGCCAGCCGTTCTGCGGCGACTGCACCCGCGCCCGTCTCTCCGCCGACGGCGTCCTCTACAACTGCCTCTTCTCGAACGCCGGTCTCGACCTCCGGGAGGCGCTCCGTTCCGGCGCGACCGATGACGAGATCGAGTCGCTGATCCGCTCGCGCTGGAGCGCCCGAGGCGATCGCTACTCGGAGCTCCGATCGACGCTGCCCTGCAAGCCGGGCCAGCGGATCGAGATGTCCTACATCGGCGGATAGCGCCGGCCTACAGCCGCTCGAGCATCTGGCGCGCCGCGGCCAGTGCCAGCACGTCGTTCGAGCCGTCCTCGATGAGCGAGGCTCGCGCGTCCCGGAACAGCTTCTCCACCAGGAACTCCTTCGCCAGGCCGTACCCGCCGTGAAGCTGGATCGCGTCGTTCGCGACGTCCAGCGCCGCCTGCGTGCAGTACACCTTCGAGACGATCGACAGGTACGTCGCTGGCGGGAACGTGCCGGAGTTGTACGCGATCGCCGCGCGCGACAGCTGCCGCGCCGACTCCACCTTCGTGTACATGTCGAACAGCTTCTTCTGGACGAGCTGGTGCTCGGCGATGGCCTTGCCGCCCTGCACGCGGTTTCGCGCGTAGTTCAGCCCCTCCTCGAACGCCGCGCGCGCCACGCCGGTGAACGTCGCGCCCATGAAGGCGTTTGCCCCCGCCAGCGTCATGTCGATGACCAGCGGATAGGCGTCCGGCTCGACCAGCATGTAGTCCTTCGGGATGTGTACCTCGTCAAAGAAGATCTCGCCCTGGTTCAGGGCGCGCTGTCCCAGCTTGTTCAGCGGCTTCCCGCGCGTCACCCCCGGCAGGTCCAGCGGGATGAGCGCCACGCCGCCCCCTCCCATGCCGCGCTCTCGCTCGATCCCCAGGAACGCCAGCGCGTGCGTGGCGATCGTACCGTTGGAGACCCACGCCGATTTCTGCCCGCTGATGACCCACTCGTCGCCATCCTGGCGCGCGGTAACGCCCCACCAGATCGCCGGGTCGCGGTAGAACTCCGTCCCCACCACCAGCGTGTCGGACCCGTGACCCGGCTCCGTGATCGCCCAGCACCCGATGAACTCGCCGCGCCGGTCCTCGATGAACGGCCGTACCACGTCCTTCATCAGGCGGGGCCGGTCTTGCGCGCGCCCGGCTGCGAAGCTGAAGGGGAACGACGTCACACCCAGCGCAATCGCGAAGTCCGCGCTTCCCCAGCCCATCTCCTCCGAGACGATGTGCCCGCCCAGCGGCCCCGCTTCGATGCCTCCCATCTCCGGCGGCAGGCCGCGCGTGTGATACCCCTGCTCGTACGCCTGGCGGAACACGTCCCACATCGGTGACCCCCTGGCGATCACCGACTCCGGATCGCGGCCGTCCAGCTCGCGGCTCACCGGCCGCAGGACCTCAGCGGCGAATCGATGGACTTCGTTCTTCAGCCGGATGAGGTCCGGCGACAGGTTCTTGTCGAGTTCAACGTACGGTTCCACTCGCGCCATCTCCTTGTACGGACCGGGTCGTTCGCACACGGTACGCCCGCGCGGGCAACCGGGCACAGGCCCGAACGTACTCGTGGCACGGGCCATATGACCCGCTCGATCCCTTCACCTGAACCAGAACGCCGTCCGTACTCACGGATCCGGGTCGATCGGCGGTCTGCTCCGGGCCTGGTGGACGTGGGCCCCACCCTCCTCTCGGCCTATCCTGAGACCCGGAGGACTGTCATGAGGCGATGGATCATCCCCGCGGTCGGCGGCGCGGTGCTCGCGGGCGCTGCGGTCGTTCTGGCCTTCACATGGAGCCGGTCGGGCGACTCCGCGGCCGCCGTGTGCGACCACGACTCGCTCGTCGCCGCGATGCACGAGGCGATCGGCCGGGCCGATCGCGACGCTATGGACAGCACCTCGCTAACGATGCCCTCAGGCTGCTCGCCGGATGACATGACGCAGACCATGATGGAAGTCAGCAGGTCGTGGCACGTCATGCCCGATGGCACCATGATGCGTGCTTCCCTGCACGCGAGCCCGTGACAACGCGTCCGCCTGCCGACGGCGCCAACTGGGTCGAGGACCTCATGCGCACCGTCCGCGACAAGCTTGTAGGCGGCCTGTACGCGGGCATCTACCGCCTGGAACCGGCTCCGCTGCAGGTCGTCATGGACGCCCAGGCTGATGCCTGCGTCGCCGCCTTCCTCGCCCTCAGCGATATCCCACCCGAGCTCGACCTCGAGCAGTTCTTGGAGCGCATGAAGATCGCCGGACCCAGCCGTATCGTCGTCGAACGCCCGGCTGCGGATGAATTCGTCTGGAGAGAGCTCCACGAGGGTCAGTGCGTCTGTCCGCTCATTCGTCAGGACGTCATCCCGCTTGATCCGAAGCTCTGCGGATGCGGCGCGACGTGGGTGCGCCTGCTCGTTGAGCGCCACGCACGCCGGCGGGCCGAGGTCGAACTGCTGCGTTCCGTCGCCACGGGAAGCCAGGACTGCGCCTACCGGATCGTCCTCCGGGAGCCGCTCGACGATTCCCTGCCGGTCCGTGGACGCACGGGAGATGACGGCGATTAGGCCGTGCCGCACACCGTGTGAATGCGGCGGCGCAAATCCTCCACGCCGATGTGCTTCAGGTGGATCGCGGCGACTCCCGAAGCGCGGACGCGTTCGCGTTCGCCCTGTGTGAGGTAGGAGCACAAGAGGATCACGGGCGCGTATTCCCCCAGGCGCGCCGACAGCTCGCCATCGAACGCCACGCCGGCCGCGAGGTCCAACAGGACCACATCCACACCCTCGATTCGCGCCTGGGCGATGGCGACCGCCGGCGTGGTCTTTTTCACCCGCAGCGCGCCGCGCCGTTCCAGGACGCGGGCGAGCGTCCCGCCCAGCCGCTCGTCTTCCGTGACGATTAGCGCACGGAGGCGGGTCGGGAAGCGTTCAACGGGACGGAGTTGCCTTGCTTCCACCACTCCATTCGACACCCTGGATGCCCATCCCCCATAGGGCTCTGCGGCCCCTCCGCCCCCGGCCCTTTAGCCCTCAAGTGTCCCACCGCGTCCGCTCGTGCGCCGGCGGTGCGGAATGGCGCGCCATGAACGCCGCCGCCTCCGAGCGCCTCCGGAAGCTCATTTTGCTCAGAATGCTGCTCACGTAGTTCTTCACCGTCTTCGGGCTCAGCCGCAAATCGTGGGCGATCTCCTTGTTCGTCTTGCCGCACGCGATGAGCCCCAGGATCCGCTGCTCCTGGCCCGTCAGCAGCGACAGTTCGTGGTCCTCCTGGGGCGTGCCTGTGCGCAGGCACTCCAGCACCTTGCTCGTCACGGCCGAGTCCAGCAGCGATTCGCCGCGCGCTACCGCCGCGATCGCCTCGATCAACGTCTGCCGCCGCGTCTGCTTCAGCAGGTATCCCGAGGCCCCTGCCAGGATCGACGCGAACACCGCCTCCTCGTCCGGATAGGACGTCAGCATCATCACCTTGATCGCGCTGTTCTGGGCGCGGATCTCCCGGCACGCCTCGATCCCGCTCTTGTCCCCCAGACGCACGTCCATCACGATCACGTCCGGCTGGGTCCGCTTCGCCTCCGCGATGGCCGAGTCGGCGGAGTAGCCTTCGCCCACCAGGCACATGGTCGGCTCGCGGTGGACCAGCGCGCGAAGCCCTTCGCGCACGATCTCGTGATCGTCAACGATCATCACGCGGATCTGCTGTGACACGCTTCCCTCCTTCCCCGGACGCGGATCGATGTGCCCTCGCCCGGCGCGCTTTCGATGTCGAACGAGGCGTCGATCGCGCGTGCGCGGTCGGCGATGTTGCCCAATCCCCGGTGCCCCACGCCCCGGCGCGACGCCGCGTCGAACCCGCGGCCGTTGTCGCCCACGTTCAATGTGTACGCATCGCCTTCCCCGATCAGCTCCACCACGGCCCGTGAGGCCCGCGCGTGCTTGGCCACGTTGGCCAGCGCCTCCTGCACGATGTGGAACAGGTTCTCCGCCAGGTCGTCCGGCAGCGACGAGGCGTCCACCTGCGCGATCTTCACTTCGACGTCTACCAGCGAGTTCACCTGCACCTCGCGCGCCAGGTCGAACAGCGCCTCCTCCAGGTTCTTTGACGAGAACGCCGCCGGGCGAAGGTGGAAGATGTAGCTGCGGATGTCCTTGATGACCTGGTTCAGGTCGTTGACCGCCTTGTCCAGCCGCCGCGAGACGAACTCCGGTTCGTCCGCCACCACGTCCGCGCACTCCTCCAGGTTCAGCCCCACCCCGTACAGCGCCTGGATCACGCCGTCGTGCAGGTCCATGCCGATGCGCTCCCGCTCCTCCAGGATCGCCAGGTCCTGCGACTGCTGCAGCAGCCGCGCGTTCTCGATCGACGCCGCCGCCTGCGCCGCGAACAACGTCACCATCTCCTCGTCCTCGTTGGTGAACTCCTCGGCGTCTTGCTTCTCCGTCAGGTACAGCTGCCCCACGATCGTGCGCTTGTACACGACCGGCACCCCCAGCAGGCTCCGCATCGGCGGGTGCCCCGGGGGAAACCCCACCGCGCGTGGGTCCGTCGCCAGGTCGCGCAGCCGGAGCACCGTGCCCTGGTGGATGATGCCCAGCAACCCGCGTCCCTTCGGCGGTGCGCCGATGTGCTCGCGCTCCTTTTCGCCGATGCCCGACGTAATGAATGCCTCCATCCCCCCGCTCGCGTCGACGATGGCAAGAGCTCCGTAACGCGCGTTGGTGATCTCCCGCGCCAGGTCGACGAACTTCTGCAGCAGCGGCTCCAGCGTCATGTCCGACGCCAGGGACACGCTCGCGGTCTGCACCGCCGCGATCTGCCGGTTCCGCTCCAGCAGCCGCCCCTGAATGCGGCCCAGGATCCCGAAGACGAACACCGAGAACGCGGCCGCCCCGATGATCACCGCCGATAGCGTGATCGCCAGCGCGCCGAACGGCGGAACCAGGCCGTCAAGGACGACCTGCAGCGTCACCTCCACGCCCGCGACGAACAGCACCGGCGCCACGATGGTCAGCCGTCGCAGGTTGCGCAGCGCCCGGTTGACCTGGACGTCCGAAGATTCCATCGCTCCCTCGTCGTCGCGCCGGGGCAGGCGTTCTCTTTCGCTCATCGCCATTCCATACCGCGCCCCGGGCCATTCGACATGGGGCCATTCGGCCCCTTTCGCGGTCGAAGCCCCGGCCGTACCGTTCGGCCATGCTGACCGGCGTCATCCTCGCGGGCGGGCTCAGCTCGGACATGGGCCAGTCCACGGCTTCCGTGGAGCTGGCAGGGACGCCGCTCATCCAGTACGCCATCAGCGCGCTGGCCCACGCCGTCGACGAGTTGGTCATCACCATCGCCCCGGATCAGGAGCTCCCGCCGCTCAAGTGCGATGTGCCCGTTGTCGTCTGCGAGGACCTGCTGCCGGACCGCGGGCCGCTCACCGGAATCTTCACCGGTCTCCAGTGCGCCCGCGCGGATTACGCGGTCGTCGTCCCCTGCGATGCGCCCTTCATCGAGCCCGCCCTGCTGCGGCTGCTGCTCGATGGGCGGCGCGGCCACGATGCCGTCGTCCCCACGGTCGACGGCCGGCCCGAGCCACAGCTCGCCGTGTACCAGAAGACCTGCATCCCGGCCCTGCAGCGCGCGCTGAACAGCGAAGACTTCGCTCTCACGACGTTCCTGCGCCACGTGCGGGTCTGCTACGTCGAGGAGGAGCGCCTGCGCGAGGCGGACAGCCTCTTGCGCTCGTTCTTCAACATCAACGACCCGCAGCAGCTCGCGAAGGCGCAGCGCGCGTTTGTTACCGCGCGGCGCCGTTAGCGGACCTGAGACACACGCCACGACCATCGCCGTGTCTCCTTATGCGGGCCTCCCCGAATAGCTCGCGTCGCTCTGGTCGAACCACATGTTCGCGAACAGGAAGTTCGAGCCGAACCACGTCGCGCTGAAGGAGTTGCGCACGTAATTCCAGGCCAGCCCCCGCGTGATCGGCGCGCAGTAGTCGAGCCGTGCCAGCACGCTCTCCAGCAGGTAGTCCTGGATCTCGTACCCGATCTCCCGACGGCGGCCGGCGTCGAACTCTGCCCGCTGCGCCTCCAGCTTCGTGTCCAGCGTCGCGTCCGAAAGCAGGAACGAATTCTTCGTGCCGCCCGTGTGGAAGTACGGGTAGACCCAGTCATCCAGGTCGATCCAGCCGTTGTCGTACCCGTAGCTGAACGGGATTGTCCCCTCGTTCGCGTCGTTCGCGTTACGCAGGAACGCCTGCGCCATCGCGTTGTACCCCGTCGGGTCGACCTCCTCCTCGATCGTCAGCCCCAGGACCTCCTGCATCTGCCGCTTCAGTTCAGGGAGCGCCTTGTTCGGAATGTAGTCCGGCACGCCCGCGAAGATCGCCTTGAAGGAATCCGGGCCGCCGCCCGCCTCCCACAGCTGTTTCGCCTCCGCGATATCCTCGTCGCGCCCCTCCTTCGTCGAGCGGTAGCCCGGGCGCTGCTCGAGCTCGTTTTGCGGGATCGCCCACCGCACGATCGGATAGCCCACCGGCCCAACCACCAGGTAGCTCTTGTACCCCGGCGCTCCCGGGAACATCTGCTGGCCGATCCGCTCGCGGTCGACGGCAAGGTGGATGGCCTTCCGCAGCCGGAAGTCCTTCAGCGGAGAGCGTTCCGACATCCACATGCGGCTGTTCAGGAAGCCCGCGGTCCCCGACTCGTTCAGCACCAGCCCGCCCTGCTCCGCCAGCACCCGCCGGGTCGTCGACTCGTCCGCGAACCCGGTCGCGTCCACCTGTCTGCTCAGCAGCGCCGCTTCCTGCGTGGAGTCGCTTTGCGGCGTCCAGAGCGCGTCGTAGCCGTCCAGGAACGGCCGCCCCGTCCCGATGCCGCGCGGGCTGTCGTCGCGCGCGAACCAGTCAGGGTTGCGCCGCGCCTTCACGTACTCCACGGCCTTGAAGTCCGCCAGGTAGAACGGCCCCGTCCCGATCATCGCGGCGTCGCTGTTCATTGTGTCGTTGGCGTCCACCAGCTCCTTCGCCACGATGTGCGCGTTGCGGTCCGCCAGGTAGTGCAGGAACGGCGCCGTCGGCGTCTTCGTCGTGATCTTCAGGGTCTGCGCGTCGACGACTTCCAGCTTGTCGATCGTCTTCCAGTGCTCGGCGCGGTAGTACAGCGCCCGCTGCGGGCTGTCGGGGTTCGACTGCCGCTCGATGCTGTACTTCACGTCCTCCGCGGTCAGTTCCCGCCCCGCCACCGCCGGGAAGTTCTTCTGTGCGCGCTCGCTGTTATGGAACGTCACGCCCTGCCGCAGCTTCACGATGTACGTGAGCTCGTCCGGCTGCTCCGGCATGCCGGCGGCCAGGTCGGCGCTCATCACCTCGTTCGCGTCGTCGTCGTACTGCAGCACCTTGCTGAACACGGCCGAGTGCATGCTGTACATCGGTCCGAACTGCGTCTGGTGAGGGTCGAACGTGTCCAGCGCCAGCGCGTCGAAGTTGAACGACCGGTACACGCCCCCGCGCGTTCCTGCCGCCTCGGACTGCGGCACCGCCGTCGGTGTCGCCTCGCCTCCACCGCCGCCGTTGCCGCCTCCGTCGCCGCCGCTGTCGCACCCGACGAGCGCCAGCCCCGCGGCTCCCGCCGCGACCGCCGCCGATCGCGCCAGCATGCGCCGCCTCGTGATCCTGCTCCTCACCATCCGGTCCCAGTACCGCCCACCAGCCATGTCTGCTCTCTTCCTCTTCCGGCCGTCGTGGCCTTGCTCGCTCAGACCCGCAGCCTCGGGTCCAGCACGTCCCGTAACGCGTCACCGGCCAGGTTGAAGGCGAGCACCGCCAGCGTGATCGCCAGCCCGCTGAACACCGCCTGCCATGGCGACGAGTTGATGAAGTTGCGTCCGGAGTTCAGCATCTGCCCCCACGACACCCCTGGCGGCGTCAGTGCCAGGAACGACAGGCTGGCCTCCGCCAGGATCACCGTGCCCAGCCCCA
Source organism: Dehalococcoidia bacterium (assembly GCA_035286725.1). GTDB lineage: Bacteria > Chloroflexota > Dehalococcoidia > DSTF01 > JACRBR01 > JACRBR01. The sequence continues at coordinate 8,081 of DATECV010000137.1, forward strand.
TCGTGAAGACCACGATGATCGTGCCCGCCGTGTTCGGCAGGATGTGAAAGACCATCAGGCGCAGGTCCGATGCGCCGATCACCCGGCCCGCCTCGATGAACGGCATCGCCCGGATCGACAGCACCTTCCCCCGCACCAGGCGCGATACCTGCGCGATCCCCACGAACCCCAGCGCCAGCACCAGGTTCCGCAGCGTGAGCTCGAACGCGCTTGCCGCCAGGATCAGGATCAGCAACGCCGGGAACGCCTGCAACGCGTCCATGAACCGCTGCATCACCGTGTCTATCAAGCCCCCGAAGTACCCCGAGACGATCCCCAGCGCCGCGCCTATTGTCAGCGACACCGCCAGCGCCGCCACGCCGATGCCCAGCGAGCGCCGCGTTCCCCACACGATCCGCGACCAGATGTCGCGCCCCGCGTCGTCCGTGCCCAGCCAGTGGTCCATGCTCGGCGCCGACTTTGCGTCCAGCACGAACTCGTTGCGGTCGGTGCGATAGTAGTCCGTCGACGTCGGGTCGAACCCCGGGTTCCGCCGTGTGAACGACTCGTCCGGCGCGTACCGTGACGCGATGGGCGCGGTCACTGCCACCAGCGCCAGCGCCGCGATGATCGCGACGCCCAGCGTCCCCAGCGGCTTCCGCACCGCCAGTCGCAGTAGCTTCCGCGCCGCGCCTCGCGTGTCCAATCGCTCGCCAGCGCCGGTGTCGGGCTGCGAGAGCACCGGCAGTTCGTGCCCGATGGTGCTTGCGCCGCTTGCCTGTCCGCTCATGCCGCCCTCCCGTACCGGATGCGCGGGTCGAGCCACCCGTACGACAGGTCCACGATCAGGTTCGTCGTCACCAGGGCGGTCGCGATGATCAGCACCACGCCCTGTACCACCGGGAAGTCGTTCTGGCGCAGCGAGATCACCAGGAACTGCCCCGCGCCCGGGATCGCGAACATCGACTCCAGGACGACGTTGCCCCCGAACAGGATCCCGATCATCAGCCCCAGCACCGTCACCACAGGGCCCAGTGCGTTCCGCAGCACGTGCCGCGCTACCACCGCGCGCTCGGCCAGCCCCTTCGACCACGCCGTCCGCACGTAGTCCTGCCGCAGGACGTCCAGCAACTCAGAACGCAGCAGGCGCATGATCACCGCCGCCTGCGCGAACCCACCCGCCAGTGCGGGCAGCAGCATCATCTTCAAATTGGCGGCCGGGTCTTCCCACAGCTCGCGATACGCCGTCGGTACCAGCGGCGGTGTCCACCCCGCCAGCTTCGTCGCGAACAACAGCAGCAGCGTCCCCAGGAAGAACGACGGTATCGCCAATCCCACCACCGCCAGGAGCCGCAACACGTAGTCCATCCACGAGTCCTGACGGACAGCCGAGATGATCCCGATTGGGATGCTGATCGCCAGCGCGATCGCGATCTGCAGCGCCCCCAACTCCACCGACGGGGCGAGGCGGTCACCCAGCTCCGACGTCACCGAGTGGTGCGTGATGAACGACGTCCCGAAGTCGCCGGTGAACGTGTCGCGCAGATAGACCCCGTACTGCTCCCACAGCGGCCGGTCGGTGCCCAGCTCGTGCCGGATCGCCTTGATCGCCGCCTCGTAGTCCTGCGTGCTCGAGAGGCCCTGCGCCGCGCGCTGCTCGGCGAAGTCCGGCCGCGCGTGCCCCATCAGGAACACCAGCGTCACCACCAGGAACACCACGGGCACGTTCAGCATCAGCCGGTGGATGAAGTACTGGCGCACGGTTATTCACTCGTCCCCGGCGAGTGCAGCTCTCCCGTCTTCACGTGCCCCGGCTTGCGATTCAGCGTCCCCGGATCGCGCGTGAACCCGCCGAACATGTCCTCGTGCTTGTACGCGATGAGCGTGTCGAGCAACTCCGACGGCTCGCCCCGACGCCGCTTCTCCATTTCACCCTTCAACGTCTCCAAGGCCGGCCACACGTCCTTTCCGAACAGCCACTCCAGGTACTCGTCAGGGATGCGTGGCCGTTCGTCATCCACGTCCCCGTTCTCCAGCAGGCGCGCCGGCGCCAGCGGCGGCACGTAGTACAGGTTCGGCTCCGTCCCGAACTCCGGGTGCAGCCTGATCGCCACCTTCCACTTGTTCACCAGCTTGTAGACGGCGCTGGTCTCGTCGTCTAGGTATCCGAAGAACCGCACCCGCCCCGGGCACTGGCGCATGCAGGCCGGGGGCACGCCCTGCTCCACCCGGGCGAAACACAGCACGCACTTCTGCGAAAGCTTGCGCACCGGGTTGAAGTAGATCCGCTTGTACGGGCACGCCTCCGCGCAGAAGCGATACCCGTGGCACCGCTCCTCATCGATGAGCACGATGCCGTTGTCTTCGCGCTTGTAGATCGCGGTGCGCGGGCAGGCCTCTAGGCACGCCGGCCGGGTACAGTGCATACAGATCCGGGGCAGGTAGAAGAAGTAGTTGTTCGGCCACTCCCCGGCGCCCTCGTCTTCGTCCCAGTTCATCCCCCAGGAGACGTCCCGGTCCTTGGTCAGGACGCTCGATTCGCTGTTCCACACCTCGTCGTAGTTGAAGTCCCATGCCACGCCAAAGTCTTCGCTCGTGGGGAGCTGGCTCGGCTTCGCCTTCCCGTCATCGCCGAACCCGCCCGCGATCTCCATCCAGTTCCGCGGCGAACCTGCCCCCGGCAGCGTGTTCACCACGTTCCACCACATGTCCTCCATCCCCTCCTGGTCCGTCCACAGCGTCTTGCACGCGATGGTGCAGGTCTGACAGCCCAGGCACTTGTTCAGGTCGAACACCATCGAAAGCTGCCGTTGCGGCGTCGGCGCGCGGTCGGCCATCACACCCTCCCTGCCGCGTTGCCGCGCGCGGCGAGTCCGGCCAGAGCGCACACCGCGGCCGAGACCGCGAACGATGCCGCCGTCGCCGGAAGCCACGTGAGTTCATCGCCGAGGGGGAACGGCGCGCGCAGCAGCGTTCCAAAGACGAACTCCATCGCATCACGCCACACGGCGAAGTCGCCGGGATTGATCCATCCGTACACGGCCACGCCAGCCCCCCAGGCGGCCCAGGCAGCCCATCGCGGCACGCTCTTGAGCACCCCGCGCACGACGACTGCCGCGAACAGCGGCACGAACACCATGCTCAGCGTCTGCAGCGCGTCCTCGATGCCCAGCGCGTCCGTCGCGACGACCGCTGCGCCCGCTACGATCGCGGCCGCCAGCAGCGCCGGGCGGAACCAGCGATACCCAAACCGCCCGCCCGCCATCGACGCCCCGTACAGGTTCGCCGCCACCGCGTCCGACTCCAGCGCGATGACCACGAGAAGCCCGCCCGCGCCGATCGGCAGCGCGGTGATGAACCCCGCCACGTCGCGAGGGCTCACCGTGAACACCCACAGCACGCCGATGATCGAGTACCACGCCGTCATGACGCCCGCGCCCGTCCACGCGCCGATGGCCGCTGACCGCGGCGAGCGCGCGTCCTTCGCGTAATCCGCCACCACCGGCAACCACAGCAGCGGCAGCGCGGCGATGAGGTCGAACCCCTGCGCCCGCGTCGGCCAGCCGCCCAGCCCATCGGCGTCGTGCAGCACCGGGATGCCGTATGTGAAGATGCCCGTCACCGTCACCAGGGCGATGACGATGAGTCCGACCCAGAATGCGAACCGCCCCATCCACGCCTGCACGAACGTCCGTGACGGAAGCAGGGCCAGCGCAAGTGCCAGCGCCCCCAGCGCCACTGCCCACGTCCCGGCCGAACCGCCCAGCGATGGCACGCTTGCCGCCACCCGAGCCGCGAACGCCAGCGCGAAGATCGCCCAGAGCGTGTGCCGCAGCAGCAGCAACGCCGCCAGCGTCGTGCCCGCGGGCATGCCCAGCGTCGTCGAAAGTAACCCGACCGTCGTCTTCCCCTGTCGCGCCGCCAGCCCCGCCACCATCGCAAGCAGGCCGGCGCCCGCCAGGCTGCCCAGCAGCGCGATGGCGATCGCTTCGCCCAGCGGCAGCGCCGGCACCAGGTATGCCCCCGGCACGAACGCCAGCAGGCTCATCGAGAGCCCTCCCCACAACATCGCTTGCCCGGCCGGTCCTGGTGCGCGCTCGTCCGTCATCGCCGCGGGGCGGGGCGGCGTCTCGAGCCAGCCGGTGATCGCGCGCACCGCCATCACGCCCTCCGGATCCCCTCAGCCACCGTCTGGCTGAAGGCGTGGGCGTTCGCGTCGTACCCGTTCGTGCCGCGATGGCCGCTGACCTCGACGGTCGCGAAGATGACGTCTTCCTCATCCACCGCGGCTTCCGCCAGTATCGAGTCCCGTGGATCGGCGCCCGGCGTCATCAGGTTCCGGCAGATGCGCGACTGGCCGTGCGACCGCACGTCGAACACCGGCCCCACCAGCATCGGCGTGACGCCGTACCGCAGGTGCTCGCGCCCCTGGATCATCGTCGGCAGACCGTGTCGCAGCCACGCCTCGCCCACCGTGATGCCGGGGTTGAACCCCGCGGGCACGTCCCATCGCCGCTCGTTGTGCGATGGGTTGACCAGGATCTCCACACCCATCGCGTCGACGCGCTCGATCAGGCTCCGGTGGAACGCGTCGTAACAGACCAGCGTCCCCAGCCTCCCGATCTTCGTGTCGACCGGCATCACGTCAATGCGGTGACCTGGGCTGAACCCGAATCGCGGCTCCGTCGGCGGCGCCAGGTTGATCTTCGGCGTCCGGCGCAGGCACACGCCTTGCGGGTTGAAGAGGTACGACTGGTTGTACACCGCCCTGCCGACGATGTGCCGCCCCTTCACCGCTTCTTCCTCGATGTGCGGCAGGTAGATGCAGCCCCCGCACAGGTACACGCCGTGCTCTCGCGCCAGCGTCGAGAACGTCGAGACGTAGATGTCCTCCGCCTCCAGCGCCGTCTCCAGGAACACCGCCCGGAATGCCGCTGTGCGGAACCGCAGCATCGCGCCCATGAACCGCGGGAGATTCTTCGGCACGGCGCGCACGAACACCCGCGCGATCGTCTTCGCGTCCCCGAACTGGCCGTAGGTTTGCGGGACAAACGCCAGCGGCAGCCCGATCCCCTCTGGAAACGCGACGAGCGTCGGCTGCGAAAAGTCGACCTTCTGCGACGCCTGGTCCATCAGGCTCGCCATCTTGCGGTAGAAGGACTCGGCATCGGCGTAGTCCGAGATCTCGGGCTTCGCCTGGATTGCGACCAGGTTGACCTTCATGCCACCTTCTCCACTTCTACCGACACCGCGCGGTCCACCTGCTGTGGCACCCAGTTCCACCGGTAGTAGCGAAGGTGCCCGTACCCGCCGGCCAGGTGCAGCCACTTGATGAGGCCAGGGATCGCCACGTCGTACGACTTCCCGCCGGGAAACTGGAACGGCTCCCACGCGTGGTAGATCACCACCTGCCCCGGCCTGCTCGAGGGCGACCGCTTCACCCGCACCTGGAACGAGGAGAAATCGTTGCGCACGCGCACCACGTCATCGTCCACCACGCCGCGCGCCTGCATGTCCTCCGGGTTCATGTACAGCGTCGGGTGCCCCCGGTGCGTGCGAGACAGCACTCGGTTAGTCACCCACATCGAGTGGATGGACCAGCGCAGGTGCCCGCTCGTCATCACCAACGGGAAGTCGCCACCCATCTTCGGCGTCGGCTTGTGCGTCGGCAGCGCCTCTCCTGCTTCCAGGAACCACTCATGGTCGATGTAGAACTGGATGCGGCGCGCGTACGTCGGGTACGGCAACTTGTCGCGCACGTGCCACTGCAGCGGGTTCAGCGTCTTGTTCGGCTCGATGTCGGTCGCCATGTTCATTCCGACCGCGTCGATCCCGACGTGCGTAAACCGCACGATCCCCTTCTCGCGGAACGTGCCAAGGTCCGTCTTCTCCGGCAGCGCGCCCGTGCGCACCGTGTCGAACACCAGGTCCTCGGCGATCTTCTCGTCGTCCCGCGGCCCCAGTTGGCCGTCGTACGAGAACCGCTTCAGCAGGCCGTGCAGGTTGTACGTGCGGCCGCGCCGGTCCGTGTACGCGTCCATCCCCCGCGCCCGCGCCCGATCCTCCAGCTTCTGCGCCAGCAGCCAGTTGATCTCCCACTCAGGCTTCGCCTCGCCGGGCGGCTCGACGGCCTTGTCCGTGAAGACCAGGAAGTTCAGGTGCGCCGTCGGGAAGCGGAAATCCGTCTTCTCGTAGTACGCCGCCGCCGGCAGGAAGATGTCCGATTGCCGCCCCGTCGCGCTCATCCGGTAGTCCGTCGTGACGATCAGCTTGAAGTTCGGCCACGCGTGCTCCAGCAGCAGCTTCCCGCCGCCGCGCGTCCGTCGCAGCGTGTTCCCGCACGCCCCCAGCAGCACCTGCGGCGTCTGGTCGCGCGCTGGCTGCACCAGCCCGTCCCACCACCCCTTGTCGATGGCCTCGTTGAAGTACTCGTCAAACGTGCGCTTCATCCCGGTGTCGGCCCATTCGCGCTTGTTCCACGCCTCGCGGTAGCCACCGTGCCAGTACCAGTAGAAGTGCGGCGGGATCATGATCCCGCTCATCGGCAACGGCGAGAGCGAACTGTTCGTCGCCTCCTCGCGCTCCACCTCCACCGCCAGCATCTCCGGCGTCATGTCCGGGTCCCGCTTCTTGATGTCGTGCTCCAGGGAGAGCTGGTTCTCCGCCAGCTCCATGAACCCTTCGAACCCGGCCTTCGCCTTCAGGTTGTTGGCCATCACCAGCTGGCTGCTGTTCCAGCCACGCAAGCCCGTGCCCTGCCGCCCGAGGTTCCCCGTCAGCGCCAGCACCAGTGCCATCGCCCGTTCCATCAGGTCGCCGTGGTAGTACTTCGGCGTGTTGAACCCCTGCAGGATGTGGACGCGCTTCGCGGCGCGGATCTCGTCCGCCATCCGCCGCACCTGGTTCGCCGATGCCCCCGTGATCTCGGACACCCGCTCCGGCGTGAACTGCGCCAGGTGCTCACGCAACAGCGCGAAGACCGGCCGCACGGTGACCTCTGTGCCGTCCTGCAGCCGGACCGTGTGCTCGTTCTCCAGGTCCGGGTCGATGTCGCCCAGCCGCAGCGTCTTTCGCGGAGCCTGCGCCACCCCACCGGTTGCCACGTCCCACACGTAGAGCTGGTCCTCGCGCCCCTCGCCGTCCACGTCCGTGCGCCGCAGGTACCGTCCCGTGTCCGCGCGCACCAGCAGGGGCAGATCCGTCTGCTCCTTCACGAAGCCGGCGTCGAACGCCCCTTCGTCGATGATGAGCTTGCAGACACCCAGCGCCAGCGCCGCGTCCGTCCCAGGCTTGACCGGCACGTACAGATCCGCATGGATCGTCGATGCGTTGTAGTCGGGCGCAATCGAAACGACGCGCGTGCCGTTGTACCGCGCCTCCATGATGTAGTGCGCCGACGGGATCCGCGTGAACAGCGGGTTCATGTGCCACACAAGGATCAGGTCCGCGTGGTACCAGTCGTCGATCGAGCTGGCGAACTGGAACTTCCCGAATGTCTCGTACAGCCCGACGTTGAAGTCCGACGTCAGCCCGTTGCTGTCCAGCACAGTCCCGCCCAGCAGCCGCGTCAGCCGCCAGCTCGGGATTGCGCCGTGGACCACGCCGCCTTCGCCCGACCCGAACTCGTGGATGATCGATTCCGGGCCCTGCTCCTCGATCGCGTCCAGCAGCGCGTCCGCCACCGTGGTCAGCGCCTCGTCCCAGGAGACGCGCTCCCACTTGCCCGAACCTCGCGGCCCGGCCCGCCGCAGCGGATATGTGATCCGCTCCGGCCCGTACATCACCTCGCTGAAGCAGCCGCCCTTCTGGCAGCCGCGCGGGTTCATGTCCGGGACGCCGTCCTCGATCTGCGGGTACTGCGCACCCTGCTCCTCGCGGAAAACGACCCCGTCCTTCGTGTACACCCGCCACGAGCATGAACCCGGGTAGCAGTCCACGAGGTGCGTGCCCCATGTGACCTTGTCCCACGCCCACTTCTGGCGGTAGACGTCTTCGAACGAGGAGTACGTGCGCGCGGAGGTCGAGAGGATGCTGTCAAACTGCGGCAACGGCGCCAAGCGGCTCAGCCCGATGGCTGCTGTAGCCGCCCCCGCGCCCTTCAGGAACGTCCGCCGACTGAGGCGCCGGCTCATAGTCCATTCCTATCTCTCTAATTGAAGCACCCAGCCGGCGTATCTCATGCGGTTCCGCCGGCTGCGCCCCCTGCGAAGAGGAACGCTCGACTTGCTCATCGCCGCCTGCAGGGACGCCGGCTGGGTGCAGACCCCGGCCTCAACTAAAACGTGATTGCCAGTTACCTGCCCTTCACCGCCTGCGGTCCACCCACCTCCACTGGGTCTCTCGTAAACGGCTCGAACAGCGTGTGCCAGCGGTACACGATGAGCATGTCCAGGAGCTCCGACTTTCCGCCTGCGCGGACCTTCTTCAGCTCGTCTTGCATCGTCCCCATCGCCTTGTGTACCCGCGGCCCGAACAGCCGCTCCAGGTACTCCATCGGGATGCGCGGCGTCTCCATATCGAGACTGCCGTCCTCCTTCAGACGGTACGGGCTCATGGGTGGGATGTAGAAGATGTTGGGCTCGGTGCCGTACTCTGGGTGCAGCGGCAGCGCCACCTCCCAGTCGTACACCAGCTTGTGGATCGGCCGCTCTACGTCGTTCAGGTAGCCCACGAACACCAGCCGCCCCGGGCACTGGCGCGCGCACGCCGGCGCCACGCCCTCTTCCAGCCGCGGGAAGCACATGATGCAGTGCTGGCTCACCTTCTTGGCGTAGTTGAAGTAGATCTTCTTGTACGGGCACGCCTCCGCGCAGAACTGCAGGCCGCGGCAGTTGTCCTCGTCCCGCAGCACGATGCCGTCCTGCGGGCGCTTGTACATCGCCCCCCGCGGGCACGCCTCAACGCATGCCGGGTGCGTGCAGTGGTTGCACAGGCGCGGCATATAGAAGTAGTAGGCGTTCGGGTACTCGCCCGCCCCCTGGTCCTCGTCCCAGTTGGGACCCCAGGTCGGCTTCGGCCCGACGGGCTGCAGGTGGACCGTGTTGCCCTTGCCCTGGTAGAACACTTCGTCGTAGTTGAAGTCCCAGCCCCCGCCGAACTCCTGGCGGGTCGGGAGCTTGCCCTCTTGTGGCACGCCTTCGCGGTACCCGCCGCCCATCTGCTCCCAATCCATGGGGCAGCCCTTCCCGGGCAGCGTGTTCACCGTCATCCACCACTGGTAGTCCGTGCCTTCGTCGCGCGTCCAGAGCGTCTTGCACGCCACCGAGCACGTCTGACAGCCGATGCACTTGTTCAGGTCGAACAGCATCGCCACCTGGTTCGAGCCCCGGTGCGCGATCACGCTCTTGTTTGCGCTTGCGCCGTTCCTCGCCATGGGACGCCTCCTATTGTTCGAGCGTCAGCTCTTGCCACTGCTGCGAATACGACCGCAGGTCGCCCCGCTCGCGATTGCTGCCTTCCCAGATCGTGACGCCAAAGCTCGCCTTCTTGCCGGGCGTCAGCTTCACGTTGTCGGCGCCCTTCGCCTTCAGCGGCCGGCTCAGGACCACGGACCAGCGCCCGTCTTTCCAGGCGCTCTTCGCGTCGATCGCG
>DATECV010000138.1:0-9582 GCA_035286725.1 Dehalococcoidia bacterium
GCGGGAAAGGTGGCCGTGAGACTGCAGTCGGACTGCTTCGACGATCTGATTCTGCTCTATTTCCCCGAAAGTGGGGAGATCGAAGGTCTCGTTAGCTGATCACTCGCACGCACCCAGCGTGTACGATGCGATCGGGATCCCCGCGTCAAGCAGTTGCACGTCGACGCGCTCCAGCCTCCCCGACGCCGGCGGGCTCGTCACCACGTCTACGGTGTCGTTCGTGCTCGACCCCGGGCTGATCTCCAACGTCTGCCTGCCCGACAGCCGGCAGCCGTTCATGTACAGGCTCACCAGGAGCTGGTTCGCAGACCCGGCCTCGTACGCCACGAACACCGACACCACCTCGCCCTCATCGAGCACCGTCCCGACGCCCGGCGCCGCCTCCACCACCCTGATCGTCGGGTGGTTCGACGGCTGGTCGCAGCGCTCGTCGGCCGCCGCCTGGGACTGCCATTTCACCTCCGGCGTCAGGAAGTGCCCGATGACCACCGTATACCGGCAGATCACCGCCGGGCGCAGGTAGTTCGCGTCGATCGAGAACAAGCTCGTCAGCGTCGCCGGCCCGGACGATCCCGGCACCACCTCGTACGCGCTCGCCAGGCTGTACGTGTTGCAGTCGATGGACGAGTAGCAGTACTCGATCGTCCACCCCAACACGTTGCTGACCGGCCCCGCCTGGTAGTTCACGTTCACCGTGATCGGGATCGGCGGCGCCGTCACCTCCGTACCGACGGGCGGGTCGATCGAGACGACCTCGATCGCCGGTTGTGCCGCCGGGTCGATCGTCGGCGTCGGCGTCGGTGGCAGCGGCAGCAGCGTGCTCGGCGGACGTGTCGAAACGGGCGCTGCCGCCGTCGGAGCCGCGGCAGTCGTCGCCGTGATGGTCCGCGTCGGCGATGCGGCCGGCGTCCGCGTCCGGGTCGCGCCCGGCGATGGCGTCGCCGCCACGGCGCTCGACGGCTTATCGTCGTCTCCGCCAAAGAGCGCGTTGGCGCCGTACCCTGCCGCGAACAGCAGCGCACCCAGTGCCGCGGCCGCGCCGGCCATAAGCGCAAGCTTCCGCGGGTCGCGCTGTGGACCGAGATCCAGCCTCATGCGCCTCCCTCACGGTAAGTCTCGCCCACAAGGTCCCCCGTGGCTACCCTTCCCCCATGCCCGCTGACAAGTACCTGCACACGCCCAGCAGCGCACCCACAACATGCTCGAGGTGTACGGCAGCAAGCACTACCAGGACCGCACAACAGCCGGCGACGGGGTCCTCGCTTCGGACGAGATCACCGCTGGTGTGACACCTTCGGCCTTCAGCAGGGCCAGCTGCGTGACGCGCAAGGAACCCTCCTTGACGAGGGTCTTGCCCGCTCGGCCTCCAGGAGACGACGCTGCAAGCTCCTGAAGTCTCGACTCTTCGAACGCCAACAGAACACGCAGCACGTCGCCGCCGATCCGGTGCGTCCTCAGATACATGTGCTCATTCGTGGGTGCTTCCTCAGTTCGTGCGTGCACCGTTGTCATCGTAGTCATCGGTTTGTCCTCTCTTTGGAGAGCGCGAAGGCACACCAAGTCTGACGATTGGTGGAAAAAGAGAAGAGTGATCCAGGTCGGCTAGTGCGCGTTAGAGAGTCGAGGAGGAGACAGCCGTCTCTTTTGGGGGTGCCCTACCTACGCGGGCACGGTGTCGGCTTAGTCCGCGTGCGAGGATGCACGCGCCTCTGGTGTCGACTCCCGCATGTAGCGCATCCTGGCCCGCTCCGCTGATCCGGCAGCGCGGGCGGTTCATCGATTTTGCTGCGCCGCTTGCTATGCCCGTGGCGATGGTCTACCGTGCAAGGAGCAATCCTCCCCCGCAGTTCTCCTGTTCGCTCCGGACGCTCCGACGCACATGACGACTTCCACGGACGAGGTCGCCAGCGCTCGTGCTGGTGGACGGATATCAAGCCGCGCTGTAGCCGGATGACCCGGTGCAATGGCGCGGTGACAGGAGTGACTCATGGCAACCGGAGAAATCAAGCGCCTCGATCGGGCCCGCGGGTTCGGGTTCATCCGCCCAGGCGGCGCGTCGGAAGACGTCTTCTTTCACAGCACCGCGCTTCAGGGTCTTGTCTTCGACGAGCTGAATGAAGGCCAGGCGGTGGACTTCGAGAAGCAGCCCGACGAGCGGGATCCTCGGCGCATGCGTGCCGTGAACGTGCGCACGACCGTACCGGCATAGGCGCACCCCATCGCCCGAGCCGATCGTCTCCTTCGCGTAGCACTGTCGATGGACGGTTGATTCGAAAGAGGCGACCGACTGGCCACGTATCTACGGGCCGGGATGCCGCATGTTGTCGGCATCTCGGGCACCGCCGTATGCCGGTGAAGGAACCTGACCCTTGACGACTGAACAGACAACGCACAGGCAACTGCGTCGAGCGCACGCAAGGAGCGAAGTGATCCAGGCGAATCTAGAGGACCTTGAAGGCGTACTCTCTGGCGCCTCACTGTCCCTTCAAACCGACCTGAGAACCATCGAGCAGAAGTTCAAGTTGTACGTTGGCAGACTTCGCGATGCATGCAGCGACCGGGACACCGCCGCCGCAGCCAAGTAGAGAGGTATGTTGATGCGGATCAAAGCGAGCGGAGAGGAGCTTCAGCTCCTCCGGGAGCTCGGCACGATCTCGGACCGCATTCGAGCGCTGCGGGCGAACGATGCGGGGCTTCATGGAGCCCAGGTCAAGGCACTTGAACTAGAAATTCGACTGAAGTGGGAACAGCTCCGGGCCTGGCGCGCCGGTCCCTTCATGGGTGATCCCTCGCCACAGAATCGCAGGAGCCTCTATAGCTGAATGGCACCACTATCCGGGCGATCGCGCTATGGACCCGGATCGAGCCCCATGCGCCTCCCCGCGGTAAGTCTCGCCCACAAGGTCCCCCGCGGCTACCCTTTCCCCATGCCCGCCGACAAGTACCTGCACACACCCATCACCCGCTTCCAGCCAGACTCAAGCGGCACCCTGCGCGAGTTCGTGGCGGCGCTGGGCCGCACCGGAGGCCAGCCCCGAAGGCTTGCCACCGCGGTCGACCTCTGGTCGAAGATGATCGAGCGCGACCGTGTCGTCTTCTGCTCCATCGCCGGCGCCCCCGTGCCCCTGGGCTTCGGCCCCGCCATCGCCTCGTTCATCGAGCGCGGCCGCATCGATGTGCTCGACATCACCGGCGCCCAGCTCACCCACGACATGCTCGAGGTCTACGGCAGCAAGCACTACCAGGGCTACACCACCGCCGATGACAAGGCGCTCGCGGCGGACGAGATCAACCGCTTCTGGGACACCTTCGGCGAGGAGCAGGATTACCGCCGCGTCGAGCCCACCATCTTTGACCTCGCGCGCAGCCTCCCCGCCCGCCCGATGACGACGCGCGAATACGTCTACCGCCTGGGCGGCTGGTTCAAAGAGGTCGGCTCGCAACCCGGCATCATCACCGCCGCCCACGACGCCGCGACGCCCGTTTACTGCCCCGCCATCGGCGACTCGGTCCTGGGCATGGATCTCGGCCTCTTCCGGGCACAGGAGGGCAAGCGCATCGTCTTCGACGTGGTGCAGGACGTTCTCGAGATGTCGGCGATCTGCCTGCTGGCCGAGGAGCTCGGCCTGCGCACCGCGACGGTCATCTTCGGCGGCGGCGCCCCGCGCAACCACATTCAGCAGTCGCAGATCGGCACCTACATGTTCCAGCAGAAGGGCAAGGGTCACGCCGAGGCGGTTCGGTTCAGCATCGAGCCCGTGGAGACGGGCGGCCTCTCCGGCTCTACGATTTCCGAGGGGATCAGCTGGAAGAAGTTCGATCCCAACGTCGAGGCCGCCGAAGTCTTCCTCGACTCGAATCTGTCCATCGCCGTGACCTCATCGCTCGTCGCCGATCGAGAGCCCTCCCGCCAGCTCCGATTTCGCCACGAAGATGACGGTACGCTATCGGTCATCCACGCCGGCAAGACCTACAACCTGTCGGAGAAATACGGCTTCTAGTCAGTAGTCGCTGGTCGGTGCAGGCTCGCCGGGGGATAGAAAGCGAGTTCCGTGGCCACAAGCCGGACCGGGTCCATATCGAACGCGCCGCTGCCCAGGCGCCTCGTGCGTCCCCTCGAGGAGTTCCTCAGCACCGAGACCCTCGGCGGCATCCTGCTGCTCGCCGCCGCCCTCGCTGCGCTGGTCTGGGCCAACCTGCCGGGCGACTCCTACCACGACTTCTGGCGCTCCCGCATCGTCATCGATCTCGATGCCGTCTCGATCGACCTCGACCTCGCCGGCTGGGTGAACGATGCCCTGATGGCGGTGTTCTTCTTCGTCGTCGGCCTCGAGATCAAGCGCGAGCTACTCCGCGGAGAGCTCGCCGATGTGCGGCGCGCCGCGCTCCCCGTCGCCGCCGCGCTCGGCGGCATGATCGCGCCCGCGCTCCTCTACCTTGCCCTGAACGCCGGCACGGATGGGGAACGCGGCTGGGGTGTCCCCATGGCCACGGACATCGCCTTCGCCATCGGCGTCATGGCGCTGCTCGGCAGACGCATCCCCGTCTCCCTCAAGGTATTCCTGCTCGCCCTCGCCATCGCCGACGACCTCGGCGCCATCGCCGTGATCGCTGTCTTCTACACAGAGCAACTCAGCCTGAGCTGGCTTGTCTTCGCGCTCGCCCTCCTCTTGCTCACGTACGTCCTCGGTCGCACGGGCGTCCGCGACGTGATCATCTACGTCGGCATCGGAGCAGTCGTCTGGATCGCGGTGCATGAGTCCGGCGTCCACGCCACGATCGCCGGTGTCGCCCTTGGCCTTATGACTCCAATCAGCCCCTTCTTCGGCCAGCGCCAGCTCTCTACCTCCGCGCTCGAGCTGCTTGTCCAGGCCCGCGAAGCCGAGCACCGGGGCGGCGAAGGGGACGACGACCGGAACGCCGCGCTGCGCGACCTGGAGGAGCTGGCGCGGGAGACACAGCCGATCCTCGACCGGCTGGAGCACGCCCTGCACCCGTGGACCAGCTACGTCATCGTGCCGATCTTCGCCCTGGCGAACGCGGGCATCGAGCTGAGCGGCGGCGCCATCTCGGACGCGGCGACGTCGCGCGTCACGGGCGGCGTCGCGCTGGGGCTTGTGCTCGGGAAGCCGCTCGGGATCTTCGTCTTCTCCTGGCTGTCCGTCCGGGCCGGTATCGCCGCCCTGCCGAACGGCGTCACCTGGCTCCACATCCTGGGAGCCGGCCTCCTCGCCGGCATCGGCTTCACCGTCTCGATCTTCGTCTCCAACCTCGCCTTCACGGATCCTACGCTGGTCGACGATGCGAAGATCGGCATCCTGGGCGGCTCGGCGCTCATGGGCGTCGTCGGCCTCGCCGCCCTGTACGTCATCACAAAGGAATCACAGCCGCCGGGCGCCGAGACCACATGAGTAACCTCCGCCGCGCTGAGGCGTTAGCAACGATATGAGCACCATCCGCCCGCACGCCGCCGCTGCCTCCTACGCCGTCCGGGTCATCCGTCTCTGCGCCTCCTGCGGCGCCCGCTACGCCGCCACGTCGTTATGTGACGCCTGCCTCCGGGACGCCGATACCGACGTCTGCCGCAAGCGCGCCATCATGTTCCCCGCGGACTTCGCAGAGCTCCGTTAGCTGCTCCAGCGGCAACCAGGAACACGAAAGGGACCTCGCTGTCGAGGCCCCTTCTCTTGTGATTCTCAAGCCGGGAGTTAGCCGACCCGCTCCGACGCGCCCTCGCCCTCGGGCCCGCGCACCTTCGAGTAGCAGTTGCTGCAGTACACCGGCCGGTCGCCCCGCGGCTGGAACGGCACCTCGGTCATCATCCCGCACTCCGCGCACGTCGCCGGGTGCATCTGCCGTGGCGTCCGCCCGCCGAAGCTGGCGAACACGCCGTAGCGCACGTACCCCTCGTCCGGTTCCCGCGTCTGGTTCGTCTTCCGCGCCGAGCGGCACGAGGGACAGCGCACGGGCTCGTTCTGCAGTCCCTTGTTCGCGTAGAACTCCTGCTCGCCCCCCGTGAA
The DNA here is from genome assembly GCA_035286725.1 of Dehalococcoidia bacterium. Classification (GTDB taxonomy): domain Bacteria; phylum Chloroflexota; class Dehalococcoidia; order DSTF01; family JACRBR01; genus JACRBR01. Next base: position 6,021 of record DATECV010000138.1, read on the forward strand.
CGTGAAGTTCTGCTTGCAGTCGCGGCAGACGAGCGTTTTGTCGGCGAAACTCAATGGTCCTCCCCTCGGAGACAGAAATGTGCGGCCCGCAAGGCCGCACATCAAACTGACGAGCCTGGACCACCACGCCAAGTATAGCGATTGCCCGCCTGCCCTCACAAGAAGGGCAACCTCCTAGGCGCGCGTGGCTGGTCGCAACGCCTGGGGCAACGGCAGCCGCCTCGCCAGCATCGCCGCCTCCTCGCTGCGCAGCGCGCGCGTCGCCGCAAAGAACACCACGCCCCCGATCCCGATCCCGCCGATCACCGCCAGCCCCGCGTCCACCTTGTCCGCCAGGTCCAGCAGCCCCGCGAAATGCAGGATCGCCAGCCACAGCAGGATCACCTCCGCCATCAGCACGCTCCCCGCGATCGTCCGTGACAACGAGAACGTCAGGTGCCCCGCATCCAGCCCGTCCAGCCGTCGCGCAAGCGTCCGCCACAGCAGCCAGAACTCCACGATCGTCGCCACGGACAGCGCCCCCGCCAGCCCCTTGATCCCGAACGGCCATACCAGGACGATGCACAGCACGAAGTTCACCACCATCGACACCACGGCGAACGTCACCGGCGTCCTCGTGTCGCTCAGCGCATAGAACCCCCGGCTCAGGATCTCGATCCCGCTGTGCGCGAACAGCGCCACCGAATACAGCGCCAGCGCCCCCACAACCAGGCTCGTCGACGAAGAATCGAATGCCCCGCTCCGCAGCAAGAACGCCGTGATCGGCCGCGCCAGGATGAAGATCCCGATGCTCGCCGGTATCGTCAGGTACAGGATCAACCGCAGCGACGTCGAAACCGTCTCCCGCAGCTCGTCCCCGCCCCGCGCCGCCTGCTCTGCCATGCGCGGGAACGCCGCCGTCGAGATCGCCATCCCGAACAGCCCCAGCGGCGTCATCACCACCAGCCAGGCGTAGTTCACCGCCGAGATCGCCCCCGTGTCCAGCGTCGATGCGAAGAACGTCGCGATGACGAAGTTCAGGTGGAACGCCGCCAGCCCCACGACCCGCGGCCCCATTAACCGCAGCACCTCGCGCACGTAGCCGTCCCGCCAGTCCCACAGCGGCTCCCACACCATCCCAACCAGCCGCAGCGCCGGCCCCTGCACCACCAGGTGCAGCAGCGCTCCCACCACGACCGCTGCCGCCAGCACCTTCACGTCGTCCGAGATCAGCGCCCCCACGATGATCGCCGCGTTGTAGAACATCGGCGCGATAGCGGGCGCCCAGAAGTGGTGCCGCGCGTTCAGGATCCCCATGAACATCCCGCTCACGGCGAACAGCACCGGCGACAGCATCATGATCCGCGTCAGGTCCACCGAAAGCGACGTCAGCTCCGCGTGCTGCCCCGTCTCCTCACCCAGCCCCGGCGCCGTCAGCGGCACCAGCAGCGGCGCCAACAGCAGTCCCAACAGCGCGAAGAACAGCGTCGCCACGAACAACAGGTTCAGCACCGTCGACGCCAGCCGCCACCCCTCCTGTTCGCTCCGGTCCGACACGATCCGTGCGAACGTCGGAATGAAGGCGCTCCCCAGCGTCGCCCCCGCCAGCAGTTGAAAGATCAGGTCCGGAATGCGGAACGCCACAAAGTACGCATCGAGCTGCGGACTCGTCCCGTACTCGTGCGCGATGACTACGGTCCGCAGCAGCCCCAGCAGCCGGCTGCCCAGAAACCCCAGCGCCACCACCGACGCCGCCATCGCCAGGCTCGGTGGCTCGAACGTCGCCGACCCCTTGATGCCATCATCGGCATCGGTCGCCTGGCGGCCTCGAGACGTTCGTGCCATCTGTTTCCGATGTGGGGCGCCCCACGCGACGGGAGCCGCGCGTCGCCGCATCATACTACGGCCTTCTCCGGCCCTACAACGCCCGGCGCGTCGCCCCCGCGGCATTAGACACATGCACCCGCCGCAGGTACGATGACATGCAGCTATCCGTGCGCCATTATGTCCGGCGCGCATGTTGGAGGTTTCGTTGGCACACTCAAAGTCCGCCCTGAAGCGCTGGCGCCAGAACGAGCGTCACGCCGAGCGCAACAAGGCCGTTCGCACGTCCAGCCGTACCGCCGTGAAGAAGGCCCGTACCGCCATCGCTGAAGGCGACCCGGAAGCGGCCCGCGCCGCCGTCCAGGAGGCCGCCAGCATCCTCGACCGCGCCTCGAAGGGCAACGTCGTCCACAAGAACGCCGTCGCCCGCCACAAGTCGCGCCTCATGCGCCACCTGAACGCCATCGGCGCCGCACCCGCCGCCGAACCGAAGAAGGCCCGAAAGGCCTCGACGAAGACCGCGGCCAAGAAGACCGCCGCAAAGCCGCGAGCGAAGAAGACAGCCGCGAAGTAGGCTCCGTGCCACCGGTGCAACGCAAGAACGCGGGCCAGATTGGCCCGCGTTCTTCCTTAGCCTCGAATCGGTGCTCGGATCTAGCGCTTCGTGTACTGGGGCGCCTTCCGCGCGCGCTTCAGGCCGACCTTCTTCCGCTCCTTCTCGCGCGAGTCGCGCGTCAGCAGCTTCATGCGCTTCAGCACCGGCTTCAGCCCGTCGTCCGAGGCCACGATGGCCCGCGCGATGCCGTGCGAGACCGCGCCCGCCCAGCCCGTAACACCGCCCCCGGCCACCTTGGCCTGGACGTTGTACTTGCCTTCCATCGCGGTCGCCTTCAGCGGCGCCAGCACCTTCATCTGGTGCGATCCGCGCGTGAAGACATCCAGGTACCCCCTCCCGTTGATCAGGATTTCGCCCGTTCCCGGGTATAGGCGCACGCGCGCCACCGCTGTCTTGCGGCGGCCCGTGCCGTAGAAATAGCGCTCCGTCGTTGCTGCCATGTTCTCTGTCCCCTAGTCCCGCAAACTCATGCGCTCGCGGCGCGTGCCTTGCTCTTTCCCGCGTTCACCTGTGCCTCGTGCGGGTGGTCCGGCCCCGCATACACCTTCAAGCGCTTCAACAGCTTCGCGCCGTGCGCGTTGTGCGGCAGCATGCCCTTCACTGCGAACTGCACCACCCGCTCCGGCCGCGTCGCCAGCAGCTTCTCCTGCGACACCGTCTTCAGGCCGCCCGGGTACATTGAGTGCCGGTAGTACTTCTTCTCCCGCGTGTCGCCGGTGACCTTCACCTTCGCGGCGTTCACCACCACGACGTAGTCGCCGTTCGCCATCGATGGCGTGAACGTCGGGTGCTTCTTGCCGCGCAGCGTCGCCGCCACGTCCGAGGCCAGGCGACCCAGCGCCTGCCCCTCTGCGTCGACGACGTGCCACGTCTCCTCGACGTCCTTCGCCTTCAAGATGTACGTGCTCATGCGTCCGTCTCGTTTCCCTGTTCGGGCTCGAACCCGAACCCGTCGTATCGCACTTCCACCAGATACAGTCCGCAGGCCGGCGCCGCCGGTCCCGCGCTCGATGGCCGCGCCGCTTCCAGCAACGCCACCAGCTCCTCTTCGCTCATCCGGCCGAGTCCCACCTCGACCAGCGGCCCCACCGTCCGCCGCACCTGGTGCGGCAAGAACGCCCGGGCCTCCATCTCCACCGCGAT
>DATECV010000139.1:0-4799 GCA_035286725.1 Dehalococcoidia bacterium
GTGGACGAGCGAGGCGGCGCGCAGCCTGGACCCGGACTTCGCGCTGCCCCAGGAGGAGATCGAGCGGCGGCAGCGGACGTTCGACGCGTTTCACGAGTATTTCGAGGACCTGGTCACGAAGCGCCGCGCGGAGCCGCAGGACGACCTCATCAGCGCGCTGATCGCCGTGGAGGACGAGGGCACGCGGCTCTCACACGACGAGCTGATCTCGACGTGCATCCTGGTGCTCATCGCCGGTCACGAGACGACGGTGAACCTCATCGGGAACGGGACGCTGCAGCTGCTGCGGCACCGCGACCAGCTCGAGCTGCTGCGGGCGCGGCCGGAGCTGATCAAGACGGCCGTCGAGGAGGTGCTGCGGTTCGACCCGCCGGTGCAGACGACGGGACGGCTGGCGCTGGAGGACATGCAGTTCGGGGACAAGGTGCTGCGGAAAGGCCAGCAGGCGATCATCCTGATCGGCGCGGCGAACCACGACCCGGCGCAGTTCCCGGAGCCGCAGCGGCTGGACATCACGCGCGAGGACAACCGGCACATCGCGTTCGGGATGGGCATCCACTTCTGCCTGGGGGCGCCGCTGGCGCGTGTCGAAGGGCAGATCGCGCTGGGCGAGCTGTCGCGGCGGCTCAGTGGGCTGGAGCTGGTGACGGACGACCCGCCGTACAAGGAAAACCTGGTGCTGCGGGGGCTGGCGTCGCTGCCGGTGCGCTTCCACGCAGGCGGCGCCGCGTAGTCAGCGCCGAAGCAACGATGCGGCAGCGGCCGAGTCGAAGTACTCGTCGAGGCGTGCGATCCGGCCGTCGACCACCGTACACACGATGCAGGCCGGGATCTCGAAGGGCGTGCCGTCGGACGCGATGCCTTTCGTGGTGTGCTGCTCGATGAAGCCGGTCTCCGTCGGCTGGCAGTGACGGTCCTCGTAGCGGAAGTCCTTCACGTACTTCGCGACCTTTTCGAGCGTGCGGAGGTTGTCGTCGACCGTCTGCTCGGCGCCGGTGTGGGCGTGCCAGACGACGGCGTCGGGCGCGTAGATGGCCCGGACGGCTCCGATATCGCCGCGTGTTACGGCGGCGAAGAAGCGGCCGGCGAGCTCGCGCATCGACGCGGCGTGGTCCGTGTCCATCAAAGGGCCTCCCGGGGGGCAGGCTAACGGATGGGGCCGTCTGGCGGGTCCGCCCGTGACGAATGGCGGGTGTGAGGACCCGCGGGCGCGACCGTAGACTGGTGGTGAGATGACAACGAGATCCTCGAGCTCGAACGGGCCGCTGTGGCTCATCGCCGGCATTGCCAGCATCGTCGCTGTGGGCGTCGTGGCGTGGCTGGTGATGATGACGGTGACGATGTTCGCGTGGGGTGGCTGGGATTGGAACTGGGGCCACATGGGCCGGATGCACGGCGGCGGCAGCGATACGTCGGGCAGCGCCGTGGTGGCCGGCGGGACGAGCGAGACCGTGGACATACGCGACTACGCGTTCTCGCCGGGGAACCTGCAGGTGCCGGTGGGGGCGGCGGTGACGTGGGTGAACTACGACGGGGCGCCGCACAACGCAGCGGAACGCGGCGGCGACTGGAAGACGAAGAACCTGGACGAGGGCGAGTCGGACACGGTCACGTTCGATGTGGCCGGCGAATACGCGTACTACTGCACGATCCACCCGAGCATGAAGGCAAAGCTGGTCGTGCGTTGAGGGCGCCACGCCGAGTGCTGTAGACTTCGGGCATGAAGACGGCCAAGCAGGAGGTGCTTGAGGCGGTCGCAGCCCTTCCGGAAGGGCTGTCTGAGGTCGAGATCGTCGAAGAGTTGCAGCTTCGCGTTCTGGTGAGGCGACGGCTGGATCAAGTTGAGCGCGGTGAATTCATCTCCCACGAGGATGTGGAGCAGCGAATGTCACGATGGCTCGACGACTCATCTGGGCAATAGCGGCCGCCGAAGATCTCCAATCGAACGCAAGCTTCATCGAGGCTGATTCACCCGACGCGGCGAAGCGCTTCGTTCGCCAAGTCCTCGTCGCGACGCGCGGGCTCAAGGACTTCCCGATGCGTGGCCGTGTATTCTCAGGTGCGGATGACTCTGACATTCGTGAACTTGTCTATCAGAAGTACCGGATCGTTTACTCGCTAAGAGACCCGGATCGTCTGACGATTCTCGCCGTGAAACGCGGTTCGATGGATATGACGGCACTGGCGCGGCGCCGGGGATGGCTGATCGAGTGACGATGGCGTCTTCCCGCGCGGTGAACGAACGCGTAGCGAAGCGGAAGCCTCGGATAGCGAGGATTCGTTGAGGGAGGTGGCCTCCCTTCCAACGTCGCCATCAAACACCCCAGCACCTGACCCCGCCGCTGTTCCCTGCTGTTCAAGGTGACTCTGTCCTTCATGGTGTGACAGAATACTGCCCAGTTACGGTGTGACAGAATCACCGCCCATCTACAGAAGCTGGTCGTGCGTTGAGCCCGTGCTGCCGACTCAGGTACGCTTTCCACGTATGAAGACGGCCAAGCAGGAGATCCTCGAACTCATTGCGCAGATCCCGGATGACGCCTCGTACGAGACGATCCTCGCTGAGATGCAGTTCAAGCTCGACGTGCTGCGGGGATATCAGCAGTTCCTGGAAGGACGGACGTCCCCCCACGAGGACGTGATCGCAAGGATTCGCGATCTTCTCGCTGCCTAGTGCCGCTCCAACCTGATTCCTCTACGTTGCCTCGATCACGACCGACGAGGGCGGACACGTAGGTCCGCCCCTACGCCGACCCTTCAGCATCAAGTTGATCAAGTTGGTGGGGCACCAGCTCGGGGCAATCGCGGCGGCTTGCCAACCGTGAACGTCAAATTGCTGCCCGCAGCCCCGCTGCCTACACTTCACGCATGAGCCGTGACGAAGGAAAGCGCGCGGTCGAGCGGTCGGTGCCGTTCGAGACCTCGGCCGGTAAGCCCGTCGAGCGGCTCTACACGCCGGAGAGCCTGAACGGGTGGGACTACAACGAGAAGCTGGGCTTCCCGGGCGAGTATCCCTACACCCGCGGCGTCCAGCCGACCATGTACCGTGGCCGCTTCTGGACGATGCGCCAGTACGCGGGGTTTTCGGACGCCGAGGAGTCGAACCGCCGCTACAAGTACCTGCTCTCGCAGGGGCAGACCGGCCTCTCCGTCGCGTTCGACCTGCCGACGCAGATCGGTTACGACCCGGACCACCTGATGGCCGAGGGCGAAGTCGGCAAGGTGGGCGTCTCGATCTGCTCGATCGAGGACATGGAGATGCTGTTCCGCGACATCCCGCTCGAGACCGTCACGACCTCGATGACCATCAACGCGACGGCGTCGGTGCTGCTGGCGCTGTACGTGGCGGTCGCGAAGAAGCAGGGCGCTGACCTGGGCAAGGTCGGCGGGACGACGCAGAACGACATCCTGAAGGAGTACATCGCCCGCGGCACCTACATCTTCCCGCCCCGCCCGTCGATGCGCCTCATCACCGACATCTTCGCCTGGTGCAGCGACAGCCTGCCGCAATGGAACACGATCAGCATCAGCGGCTACCACATGCGCGAGGCCGGGTGCACCGCCGCGCAGGAGGTGGGGTTCACGATCGCTGACGCGATCGCGTACACGCAGGCGGCGCTGGACCGCGGGCTGAAGATCGATGACTTCGCGCCGCGGCTGGCGTTCTTCTTCGCCTGTCACGGCAATTTCCTGGAGGAGATCGCGAAGTTCCGGGCGGCGCGCCGGCTGTGGTCGCGCGTGGTGAAGGAGCGGTTCGGGTCGACGAACGCGGACTCGATGAAGCTGCGGTTCCACACGCAGACGGGCGGGGCGACGCTGACGGCGCAGCAGCCCGTCAACAACCTGGTACGCACGGCGCTGCAGGGGCTCTCGGCCGTCCTCGGCGGCACGCAGTCGCTGCACACGAACTCGTACGACGAGGCGCTCTCGCTGCCGTCGCAGCACGCGGCCGAGCTCGCCCTCCGCACGCAGCAGATCCTGGCGTACGAGACCGGCGTCGGGGACACCATCGACCCGATGGCGGGATCGTGGTACATCGAGCACCTCACCGACGAGGTCGAGCGCGACGCCGAGGACTACGTGCGCCGCATCGACGAGATGGGCGGGGCGCTGGCGGCGGTGGAGCGCGGGTTCCAGGCGGCCGAGATCCACGAGAACGCGTTCCGCATCCAGCGCGACATCGAAGCGGGCCGGAAGATCGTCGTCGGCGTGAACGACTACATCGACGAGGAGGCCCCGCCCGAGGGCCTGCACCAGCACGACGTGACCGTCGGCGCCCGCCGCGCGAAGCAGGTGCGGCGGCTGCGGGCGGAGCGCGACGCCGGGAAGGCCGAGGCGGCGCTGCGCCGGCTCGAGGACGGCGCGCGAGGCGACACGAACATGATGCCGCTGCTGGTCGAGGCGGTGGAGGCGTACGTGACGCTGGGGGAGATCTGCGAGCGTTTGCGCGGCGTGTGGGGCGAGCAGCGCGAGTCCATGGCGCTGTAGGCCGGGTTCTATCCAGAGATTTCACAGATGACGCAGATGGGTTGACGTTTGCGGCGTCGGCGGCGCTGTCGCATGGTGTCGCGGCGCTCTTGTAGGCCTTCGATCCACAGAGAGCACAGAAGGCACAGAATAGGAGTGCGTGGGCGGCGTCGGCGGCGCTGTCGCATGCGCGAGGGCGCGAGTCGACGGCACCGTAGGCCGGGTTTATCCACAGAGGACACAGAAGGCACAGAATAGGAGTGCGTCAGTGCGTCAGTTGCACTGATGGGCAACCGGACGCTCAGGGCGGATCATGCGCTGCCGCGGGGGCG
>DATECV010000140.1:0-2362 GCA_035286725.1 Dehalococcoidia bacterium
CCGCCGCCACTCCAGGTACTTCCTCGTCCCAGAGATCATCAGCCTAACACTCGATGGCGCCAACTTGCGTTGGTGCAGGAGCCAGGGGGCGAAGAACATAAGCACCCCCGGGGTCCGGCGGACGTCCATCCGGGACTCCTGCACGTACGCGGCGAACAGGCGCGCGCCCCGCGAGTAGGCATCGACGGTGTTTACGGGGCGCGTGGACGCCAGGTAACGCCTGAACGACACCACGGAGAGGTCCAGAGCCACCGTCGGCGAGCCTGCGCCCCGGTCCAGTCGGAGTCAAGCAATTATGGGCCTGGCGAAGATGCCGTTGGGGGGTGTGTTACGAAAACGCGATCCCGTCGCGCAGCAGAGTCTCGTAGGCGTCCCCTACGCAGTCCACATGCGCGTCGGAGAAGTGCAGGTGGGACGCGACACCCCGCCACGCGGGGTCGAGACGCGTGCCGACCGGCCGCGGGCCGGGTTCAACCAGTAGGGATCGCGGGGGCAGACGCGGCGGAATGGTCGGGAACTCGCGCAGCAGCGTGCGCACAAGCCCCGACAGGGCGGACTTTTGCGCGTCGAAATGCCCGAGCACGCGCCGCGACCGACCGCGGTACTCGTCGATGGTCACCGTCCGGCCGTACAGCCGCTCCCGACCGGTCAGCACGTACCGCCTGAGGTTCGCGAACAGGCCGGGCTTCACGCCGCCGCCGAAGACCGCGTTGGCGATCTCGATGCCGATCGACCGCGAGTTACCCGGCCCCATGTGGAACGCGGTGACGACGGCCGGGTCGCAGAACTGCCAGATCAGGCCCGCCCGGTCGATCGCGAAGTGGACGGAGACCGATCGGCTCTTCAGCGTCCGGTAGATCGCCGGGCCGCTCCCCTCGCCGGCCGTGTCGTGGACCGTCACGAGGCTCACCTCGTCGAGCGCCCGCGCCTTGCACTTGTCGCGGCCGATGATGAACTCCAGCTTCGACTCGAACGGCTCAACGCACTGGGCATCGCCGATGAGCGGGACCGTATTGTGGCCCACGCGGATGAACGGGAGCGGCATCAGGACGCCTCGCCTTCTTCGAGCAGTGCCTTCGCCACGACCCCGATCGGGAGCTTGTGGAGCGCCCGCGTGGCGGACTCGTCACCGAGTAGCGAGCGCCGCGCGAGCCGGCGTGCCCGAGCGAGGAGGATCTCCCAGCGGCGCGCGCGGAAGTCGAGCGGCATCAGGCGACCCTGCGCAGCTCGGACACCGACGGGCACGCGAGGCAGCCGGTGGACGCGACGCCGACCCCCAGGATGATCTGGAACGGACGCGGCCGGCGCAGGTGCGCGATCGTCTCGCGCAGCGAGTAGCCCCACCCGGCGTGGGCCATCCCGGATCGAAAGCCGAGAGCGAAGCGACGGAGGAAACGCATCAGCGTACTTTCAGCCGCTTGAGGTGGGCACGATAGTCCTTCCGGTGTATCTTCACGTCGTTGTCGGACATCCACCCAGCCGCAGCGTCCAGGCCCGCCATATCGGCTTCGCGCTCGCTCGAATACGGGCCGGCGTCCTCGACCATCGTTTCAACGAAGCTCCCGGTCCCTGAATCGACCACGACCGTCACGAAGTAACCGCCACGTCCACGCGCAGTCATCCAGTACACGCAGTCTGCTCCGTCGCGGCTGCAGAGAACCAAGGCGTAGTCCACGTCGAACTTCACGATCTCTTTGGCCATGTTACTCTCCGATGCAGCCGTTGAAGACATCGTCCACGCGGTCCTTGAGCTTGTTGCTCAGGAACGCGGCCTCGACGTGATCCACGTCGCCCGCGCCAATCGCGTGCCCGTACGCCCGCGCCGCCTGGATCAAGGCGTAGTACGCGCCCGCGCAGTCGCGTTCCTTCTGCGCTTTCGCGGAACGCGCGAGCAGATGCTTCACCTTTTCGCCCACAGGACTCACGAGACCCTCCTGGGCCAGACGCGCTGGCCGCCTTCGTACCGCCGCACACGCCGGCACCGCTTGCGCGACGGCGTTGGCGGACACCACCAGACCTCGCGTGGCCCGCCCGTCTGGCTGCCGATCCGCGCGAACGCGAGGATCTTCTTTGCGCGCTTGTCGGCGTACGGGCCGTGCTCCTCGGCGCGCTCGGGCACGTGGACGTAGAGCGAGCCCAGCCGGCGACGACGTCGCGCTCTCACGGCTCGGACGCTACCAGACTGAGCGGACACGCGTCCACTTCGGTCGAGTCCGCGAGTAGGCACCGCGAGCAGAGCCACCGCTTGCGAAACCGGAACGGACCATCCGCCCCGTAGGATCGCTCGCAGCCCTGACACCGCTCGGGTGCCGTCCGCTTGGGTGGTCGCTTGTGCGGCTCGACGCCCGGGATGCAGAGCTGC
>DATECV010000141.1:0-6606 GCA_035286725.1 Dehalococcoidia bacterium
ATCTTCAGCCGCGTGCTCTACGGAGCGCGCATCTCCGCGATTATCGGGTTCAGTTGTGTCATCATCTCCGCCCTCATCTCGCTGCTTGTGGGCACCGTGTCCGGCTTCTACTCCGGCTGGTTCGACACCATCGTGCAGCGCATCGTCGATATCGTGCTCGCCATTCCCGCCATCATCCTCCTCATCTTCGCGCTGACGGTCTTTGCCAGCCGCGCCTCCGCGTACGAGACCATGTTCTGGATCATCCTCATCGTCGGCTCGCTTCTTGGCGTCAACTCCATTCGCGTCATCCGCGGCGCCGCCATCTCGAGCGCCCAGAACCAGTACGTCGATGCCGCCCGCACCATCGGCGCTTCCAACATGCGCATCATCCTTCGCCACCTCGTGCCCAACGTCATCCCCGTCGTCATCGTCCTCGCCACAGTCCAGGTCGGCGCCGCCATCCTGATCGAGGCCACCATCAGCTTCCTCGGCTACGGCATCCCCCCGCCCTTCCCCTCCTGGGGCGTCATGCTCAGCCGCGACGCATCGAACGTCTTCCGCCAGTACCCGCTCCAGGCCGTCTGGCCCGGCGCCGCCATCGCCCTCTCCGTCTACGGCTACAACATCTTCGGCGATGCCCTCCGCGACATCCTGGACCCCCGCCTCCGCGGCGGCCGCTAGCCTGTGGCACAGCCGCCCCGGCTGTGCGCTCCCCGGCCGCGAGCCATGCAGCTTTGCGCCGCAGCCGTCGTAAGCAGAACCCCTTCTGTGAGAATCTGACGCAGTCCCTGTCCCACGGGTGGTTCCTGCTTAACGGCACGCCGGCGTCTCAAACCGCCCGACGCCGCTCGTCAGCCAGCCGCCCGGCGTCCGCGTGTTGATCCGCCACCAGTACATGACGCCGCGCGCCAGCCCCGGGACCTCGTACGTGGCCGCACCGCTCGCCACCGGCCCGTAGCCCTGGTATGTCCCCGGCGCGAACGCCTCGCCCGCCACCGAGAGGTCGATCCACTGCTCTCCCGCTGATCCCGCCTGCCACGACAGCGCCGCCGCGACGGCGTCGTCCGCCGGCCCGGGCTCCGGTCCCTCGTAGCAGCGCGGCGTCACCGCGCCCGGCACGGCCGCGCGCCCGCACGCCGTCACGAACGACCCCGAGGCGTTCGTGTGCCAGCCGTCCGCCTCCTTCGACTGCACCCTGTAGTAGTACTTCACGCCGGCCGGCAGCCCGGCAATCGCGTACGCCGTCTGCGCCGGGTCGAACGGACCGTAGCCCTGGTACGTCGCATCCGGGAACTCCGCCGCATAGCCGAAGTCCAGCCACGTTTCCGTCGCCCCTTCTCCCGCCGCCGGCCACACGAAGGACACCGTCACCCCGCCGTCAGGCCCGCCCGGGCACGACTGCGCGACGGTCGCCTGCGCCGCCTTCCCCCCGCCCGACTGCGAGACGACGACGACGAGCGCCAGCGTCACGATCCCCAGGAACGCGAGCCTTCCCAGCACGAGCGCAGTCCTCCTGCGTTCATGATCGGTGTTCCGGGAATGGGTCGCGTCGGGTGATTCACCTAGGGCCCCGGCATCGAGCCAGGTTCCGGCGCTTTCTTGACACGCGGGAAGGCGAAAGGGCAATGCGGCCGCGAGACTCGGCGTTAGATCGGTTGCGAATGGTCGAGACGAGAGGCGATGTGATGAGCCTGCCCAGACGGACAGAGCGCGGCACAACGGGACCACAGATCATGCTGCTCCTCGTCGCGCCCGCGATCGGGGCATCGGTGTTGGCGGCGGCTGTCATTGGGACGGGCCGCAGCGGAAGCGATCACTTCCGCCAGATTGCAAACGCGGGGTTACGCGATGTGACTTCGGGCCTCCAGCTGAACGGCCCCTTCTACGCCCGCACGGACGGCTACGTGGTCACCGAGCTGCTTCTGCAACTGACGACCCTCCCGGGCGGCTCGCCCGTCGACATGGGTCCCGAGACCGGACCGCTGGCGTCGTACGTCTCCGGATCTCACGTGACAAACAGCCTGCCCTATGACGTCGAGTGGATCCGCGGAGACGGCGATTCGCTCCTCGAAGATGGGGAACTGGTGCGGGTAACTGTCCACGTCGCCGATGAGGCCGCATCAGGAGAAGGGTTTGTTGTTGAGCTGCGCCCTCCCGGAGGTCTGGCGGCGACAGCGAAACTCCCGCCCCGGCAGGGCCAGCTGGACACCGTCCTCTCCTTTTACTAGGCGTACGCGGACGGACTTCGGCGACTTCGACGAGGCACTCGGCGAATCACTGACTGCCTCGTGGCCGGTCGTCTCGAGAACGCCAACGACACGCTCCCGCAATAGGCCAAGCGTCCTTGTCATGTGTAGAGGGCGCTCGTTCGAGCGCCCTCTGTTCACTGTCCACTATTCCCTATTCCCTCATAGCGCCCCGAACTCCCGCGCCAACGCGAGGATGTCCTCCGACGTGAAGAACGTGCGCCGTGAGTTCACCCAGTGGTTGTCCTGCTCGTCGAACTGCCCGTTGTACTCCTCCTGGATCCGGTCATAGATCTGCTTCACGACCCGGCTCGTCTCCTTCACCCGCGTCTCGCTCCCCAGCCGCTCGAACTCCCGGTTTAGCACCGAGATGATCCCCTCCGAGCCCGAGAGCGAACCGATCCGCGACAGCTCCACTTCCTTCCGCCCGAACAGCGAAGCCGCGAACGGCAGGTAGATGAGACCGCCCGGCGCCGCCGCCTGCCGCCCCACGCCCGCCTGGTGGATCCCCGCCGTCGTCGTGAACACCTCGCCGATGAGGGGAAGCCGGTCGTTGAGCTGGATCACCTCGTTGTCGACGAGCTGTCGCATCTCATCCAGCGCCTGCAGGTTGAACCCGGGATCGCCGTAGTACCGGATCAACGCCGCGACAAGCTGCTCCAGCGACGTGTTTCCCGTCCGCTCCCCCAGCCCCGCAAACGCCACGTTCGCCTTCTTCGCACCGTATCGCCACGCCGCGATCGTGTTCGCCGTCGCCAGGCCGAAGTCGTTGTGCCCGTGGTACTCCAGCTCCGCCCCTGTCTCCTTCCGCAGCACCGTGAACAGCCGCGGCACGCCCCACGGCAGCGCCGCGTACGGGTCCGGGCTGCCCCAGCCGATCGTGTCGCAGATCCGGAACTTCGCGATCCCCTTGCTCACGTCCAGCACCCGCTGCATGAACGGGATCACCCACCCGTAGATGTCGGCCCGCGTGCAGTCTTCCAGGTGTACGCGCGGCACGATGTTGTTCTCCAGGGCCGTCACGATCGGCTGCAGGTACTTCTCGATCGCGTCTTCCTTGGACGCGTACCCCAGCTTGTCGAAGATGTGGTGGTCGGAGGCCGAGGCCAGCATCCCCGTCTCCTTCACCTTCCCCTGCGACACCTCCACCAGCAGCTTGATGTCCTTCGGCGTCGCCCGCGTCCACGTCGTCACCCGCGGCCACTCGTACCCGCGCTCCAGCAGCTTCTCCAGCGTCCACACGTCCCGTTTCTGGTAGATGAACGCCTCGACCGCGTAGATCGCCCCGCTGCCGTTGTCCAGCTTGTGCAGCAGGTCGTAGTACTTCAGCCGCGTCTCCGCCGGGAAGATCGCGATCCGGCTGTCCTGCGCTCCATCCCGCAGCGTCGTGTCCGTGATGAGCTTCGGCAGCGCGTCCTCGGCCGCCGACGGCGGGACGACCGGCTCCGCCTCCAGCGTCACCGGCGGCAACTGCCCCTGGAAGTTGTGGTACACCCGCTCGGTGTTGACCTTCGTGGCGACGGCCATGGACGGACCTCCCCTGAGAAAGCCGGATCAGCGGCTCGTGAATCTGAAGATGGGCGTCCACTCTATGGACGCTATTGTTATAGACTATAGGTGGCCCGGTGCGGAAGCCCCGTGCGCCCCGCCCCGTCGGCTCGTAACACGCTCGTAACGTGCGATTCCTATGGTACCGTGGGCCGGAGGTGGCCGCACAGGATGTCGCGCCTCTTCGAACGCCGCCTTCTCGCCCGCACGGCCATCACCGTTGCGCTCCTCGCGCTGCTCGCCTGGCGCATCGACCTGTCGGAGGCCGGCCGCGCCCTCCGCGACGCGAACTACGTCTTCATCCTCCCCGCCGTCGTCTGCTTCGGCCTCGCCAAGCTCCTCGTCTCCCAGCGCTGGCGGGTCATGATGTCGACCTTTGCCACTCTCCCCCTCATGCCCCTCTTCGGCATCCTCTGCGTCTCCAACCTCGCGAACAACGTCCTCCCCGCCCGCCTGGGCGACCTCATCCGCGTCCAGGTGCCCGCCCAGCGCTACGGCATGTCCCGCGCCCGCCTGGCGGCCACCGTCTTCGCCACCGAGTCGCTGCTTGACGGCATCGCACTCGGCGGCCTCGGCCTCATCGGGCTCGCGCTCATCGATTTGCAGGGCTTCCCCACGGAGGTGTTCTGGGGCATCCTCGGCCTCCTCGCCGGCTGCCTCGTCGCCGTCGTCCCACTCTCCCACGTGAAGCTCGAGGGTGGCTGGACCGGCCGCAGCATCGTCCAACGCCTGCCCGATCGCATCCAGCGCGCGCTCGAAGAGGCCGTCCCCGCCTTCCTCGATGGCCTCGCCGTCTTCCGCCACGGCCGCCTGGGCTTGCAGGCAATCGCGCTCTCGTTCGGGCTCTGGCTGCTCGAGGTCGCGATGTTTGTGCTGCTGGGGCTGGCGTTCGGCATCCACCTCTCGATGCCGGCCTGGATGGTGACGATGGTCGCCGCCAACCTCATCACCGCCGTCCCCGTCACGCCCTCCAACATCGGCGCGTACGAAGTCGCGATCACCGAGCTGCTGAAGGCGCTCGGTGTTGATGCCGGTGCCGCCGCCGGCTTCGCCATCGCCGCGCACGTCTTCAACATCCTGTGGATCACCGCCGCCGGCTTCGTCGCCATGTGGTCCCTCGGCCTGGGCCTGGACGACGTCTTCTCCTTCCGCACGAAGCCGGCCGTCGCGCTCGATGAATCGCCCGAGGCCGCCGGAGCGCCCGGCTGATTCGTGTGCCATCCCGGTGTTCGTGCTCCAATGTTTCCGAAGGAGCGACACCCCATGACATCACCAACCAACTCGACCACCACGGAGTTCGGCCACAGCTCGACCGCCCTGGAGGTCATCGCCGGCCACGATCTCACCGGCCGCGACGCCATCGTCACGGGTGGCGCTTCGGGCATCGGCGTCGAGACGGTCCGCGCCCTCGCCACCGCCGGCGCCCGCGTCACCATCGCCACGCGCGATCTCGCGAAGGCGCAGTCCGTCGCCGCCACGCTGCGCGCTGACACCGGCACGGACCTCGTCGAGGCCGCGCTCCTCGACCTCGGCTCGCTCGCCTCCGTCCGCGCCTTCGTCGATGGCTTCCTCGCACAGCGCCGGCCCCTGCACCTGCTCATCAACAACGCGGGCATCATGGCCACGCCCTTCGGCCTCACGCCGGACGGCTTCGAGCTGCAGTTCGGCACGAACCACGTCGGTCACTTCGCCCTCGCCACCGGCCTGCTCCCCGCGCTCAAGGCGGCTGGCAAGGCCCGCGTAGTCTCGCTGTCGTCCATCGGCCACCGCCGGTCCGACGTCCACTACGACGACATCAACTTCGTGCGCCGCCCCTACGAGCCCTTCCTCGGCTACGGCCAGTCCAAGACCGCGAACGCGCTCTTCGCCGTCGGCCTCACGCAAGGACACGCCGCCGGCGGCATCACCGCCAACGCCGTCATGCCCGGCGGCATCCTCACCGGCCTCCAGAAGCACATGTCACGAGAAGAGCAGATAGCCCTCGGCTGGTTCGACGAGGCCGGCAACGTCAACACGAGGTTCAAGACCACCGAACAGGGCGCCGCCACGTCGATCTGGGCCGCCGTCGCGCCCCAGCTCGAAGGGGTCGGCGGCCTGTACCTCGAGGACTGCGCCGTCGCCGCCCCCTGGACGGAAGAGAAGCCGTACGCCGGCTACATGCCCTACGCGCTCGATCCCGACAACGCCGAGCGCCTCTGGTCCGTGTCGGAGCAGCTCATCGCACGGTGAAGCGGCAGTCCGTGAGGGAGCCAGTGCAGCAGCGTCCGGTGAGGCGATTGCGCTTGCCACTCGACTTCGTGGGGGTGGGCGTCCCGCTGGTCGCGGGCGCCGCGTTCTTCGTCGTCGGTGTCCGCGTCGATCCGCTGATCGTGGTCGCGGACATTCTGTACCTCACCCTGTATCTGGCTGGCTACGCCATGGCGCGGATGGTCGCCCTCCCCCGCGCGCTGATCGCAGCCGTCGCGGCGATCATGATGGCCGCCGGCGGTGTGTTGTTCTTCGCTGATCGAGATGCGGCGACACTCATCTATCTCGCGGCGCCTGGCTGCGGATTGCTGGTCTCGTCGCTGGCCGCTGCCGTCAGCAGCAAGAACGCGGGTTGACCCGTCGCGTCGGATTGGGGCAGGCTCCCTGATCATGAGTTGGATTGGGAGGCAGCGAAACGCCGCTATCCCGCCAGGTCGATCACGCAGCGCACCATCAGCGTGGCCTCGCGCGTGAAGTAGCACCCCACGCCCGCCCGCGTGTACACCGCCCCCATGATCTGCTCCCGGTGCGACGGGCTGTCCATCCACGCCTGCACGATGTCCGCCGCCGGCCACCCGTTCGA
>DATECV010000142.1:0-4271 GCA_035286725.1 Dehalococcoidia bacterium
TCCGCGGTCTGTTGAAGGCCCACGGCGCGGCCGCGTTGTGTTGGGTGGCCCCGTAGCGCGGGCTTTTCAGCCCGCGCGGGTTGAGGTTGTTCCGCCGGCTGCTGATGGCGCGCTGCGGGGCCGCGTTGTGTTGGGTGTCCGTAGCGCGGGCTTTTCAGCCCGTGCGGGGTTGGGCATCGAGCCGCAGTGGTCAGAAGTCCCGCGCGCTGTGCCCTATGCGACCGGATCCTCGGGCGCGGGCACGGCCGCCCGGCCCGGCAAGAACCGGCGCCGCCGTCGCCCTCGTACAGCCTGCGGCTCCGGCGCGCGCGCGTCGTCCCCGTCTGCTTCCGGTACCGCAGCTTCCGGCAGCGCGTCCGCGGGCGGAGTAGCGGGCCCCTCCGTCCCGAACCCCGGGTTCCCCAGGTCCGCCGCCGGCACCACCTGCTCCAGTTGCACCCGCTCGCGCAGCGCCTTCGCCCCGTACTCGCCCAGCGAGCGGTCGAGCGCCTCGTCGGGCGGCACGTCGCCCAGCCGCAGGTACGCGTACTGGTACATGTCCCGCGCCATCGCCGCGAACGGCACCACCAGGATGACGAAGATGAATCCGCCCAGCGCCCCCGCAACCACCAGCAGCATGATGATCACGCCCGGGTGCAACCGCAGGAAGTCCCCCTGGATCTTCGGCACGATGAAGTTGTTCTCGATTTGCTGGATGGCCAGGAATGCCAGCGCCACCCACAGCGCCTTCATCGGGTCCTGCGCCAGCGCCACCAGCACCGCCGGGATCGCCCCGATGATCGGCCCGATGATTGGCACCATCTCGGTCACGCCCGCGATGATTGCCAGCCCGATCGGGTATTTCACGTTCAACAGGTCCAGCGCCACGTACGACATCGCGCCGATGATCAACCCCTGCAGCAGCATCGCCCTGAGGTAGTTCTTGAACACCGCGTCGATGATGCCCAGGACGTTGCGCACGTCGTGCCGCCAGTCCGGCGGGAACATGCCGATGAACGAGCGCACGCCCCGCGGATGGTCCTTCAGCGTGTAGAACAGCCACACCGGGATCGTCAGGTATCCGATGAGAATCGCGAAGGTGCTGCCCAGGAACGCGACAGCGTCCGGGGCAAACCCCGTCGCCCAATCGCCCGCCGCGTCGCCGGCGTCCTGCAGCCACTTGTCCACACGCTCGTGCTGCTCCGCCGGCACGTACTTGTCGTAGAACTCGGTGAGCCGCTCGCGCGCGCTGTCGATCGTGTCCGGCAGGCTGTCACTGAACTCCTCGATCTCGTCGATCGCGTCCGGCACCACCAGGAACCCGACGCCCGTCCCGATGCCCGCGACCGACGCGTACAACAGCAGGATCGCGATCCCACGGGCCGCGTACGGGCGCGCCCGGTAGAACGGCAGCCGCACCGCGATGAGCGACACCGCCGGCGCGATGACGTACGCAATCGCAGTGCCCAGCACGAACGGAAAGATCGCCGTCCGTACGCTCCAGATGACGTACAGCCCCAGCAGCAGCGGCAGGATGACCATCGCGACGCGGGTGCGTCGCTTCCAGGCGGCGTCCATATGTTCCCTATCGTCACAGATTCGCCCATCCCAGCGCCATAGGGCGATTGGACCATGCGGCTTGGGGTTCTCGCCTCGGCCCGCGCCTCGCCTCGCGCTCCCCCCTTGCCTACACTGCCGCCGTGCACGCAAACGCATCGCTCGCCGAGATGGTGACCTGGCTCGACGCCCACCTGGACGCCGCCAGCTACCGCGAGTCTGAGCCCGATGCCAACGGCCTCCTCCTGGATACGGGCGAGCCCGGCGTCACGAAGTTCGCCGTCGCCGTGAACACCTCCCTGGCCACGATCTTCGGCGCGGCGAAGGCCGGTGCCCAGCTCCTCGTCGTCCACCACGCCACCTGGGACTACATCGACTACCACCTGCGCGATGAGAAGCTGCGGGCGTTGAAGCTCGCCGGCGTCTCGCTGTACGGCGCCCACGCCTCCCTCGACTGCGCGCCCAACGTCGGCAACGGCTGGGTGCTGGCGGACCTCCTCGGCGTCCGCGTCGACGGCGCCTTCTGCGACTACCACGGTGGCAAGGCCGGCGTCATCGGCGCCTGCGACGGTGCCTTCACCGACCTCATCCAGCGCGCCTCTCGCGAGCTGCGCGTCCAGGTCGAGGCGCACCAGCACGCGAAGACGTGCGGCCGCGTCGCCATCGTCCCCGGCGGCGGTGGCATGACGAACGACATGGACGAGGCCCGCCGCCTCGGCGCCGACACCTACGTCACCGGTGAGGGCAGCATGTTCACCCGCATGTTCGCGAAGGAGACGGGCATGAACCTCATCCTCGGCACCCACTACGCCACCGAGTCCCCCGGCATCCGCGCCCTCGGCGAGCGCCTCTCGGCCGAGGCCGGCATCCCGTTCGAGTTCATCGACGAGTCTCCCGACGTTTTCTAGAGACATGACACCAACCTCCAACCTCCAATCTCCAACCTCAAGGCCCTTGCCGCCCGGGATGCTCGCCCGCATCCGTCGCATCGAGATCCGCGCTCGCCGCCTCGTCGCCAACGTCCTCCTGGGCCAATACCACAGCGTCTTCAAGGGCCGCGGCATCGAGTTCAGCGAGGTGCGTCAGTACCAGCCCGGCGACGACGTGCGCCTCATCGACTGGAACGTCACCGCCCGCATGAACGTCCCCTACGTGAAGCAGTACATCGAGGAGCGCGAGCTTACCGTGCTCATCGCCGTCGACGTCAGCGCGTCATCGGCCTTCACCTCCACCGCGGTCACGAAACGCGAGCTGGCCGCCGAGGCCGCCGCCACGCTGGCCTTCGCCGCCGTCGCCAACAGCGACCGCGTCGGCCTGCTCACCTTCACGGACCGCGTCGAGCAATACGTGCCCCCCGGCAAGACGCGCCGCCACGTCCTGCGCATCATCCGTGAGCTGCTCTACCACGAGGCCCAGGGCCGCGGGACGGACATCGGCGCCGCCTTGACCTACCTCGCGCGCATCGCCCGGCGCCGTGCCATCGTCTTCCTCATCTCCGACTTCTTCGATGACGGCTACGAGAAGCAGCTCCGCGGCGCCTCGCTTCGTCACGAGATCGTGGCGCTGACGCTGTCCGATCCGCGTGATGAGTCGCTGCCCGACGTTGGCCTGCTCGAAATGGAGGACGCCGAGACCGGCGCCCGCACGCTGCTCGATACGTCCAACGCCCGCGTGCGCGACGCGTACGCCGCCCGGGCCCGCGAGGCTGCGGCCCGCCGAAGCCGGATGCTGACCGCCATCGGCGTCGACGAGATCCCCCTCCGTACCGACCGCTCGTACGTCGAACCGCTGCTCCGCGCGTTCCGGGCGCGCGAGCGCCGGCGGCGATAACCTCAGCCCATGAGGATCGTCGTGTCGCAGCGCGTAGCGAAGGAGTACGGCAAGCGCATCCGCGCCATCGCGCCGCGCTCCCGCCTGTTGTCGCCGTCCGTCGCGGAGGGGGCGCTGCACTGGCCCGGCGATCCCTCTGACGCGGACGTCGCCCTCCTGTCGGAGGATATGTGGCTCGACCTCGACCAGCGGCGCCTCGTGCTGCCCGCCATGTTCGGGCTGCAGGGCGTCCGCTGGTTCCACACCTTCAGCGCCGGCACCGATGCCGGCCCCTTCAAGTCGATGACCGACCGAGGCACCGTGCTCACGAACTCGTCGGGCGCCTCCGCGCCGTCGATCGCCCAGTATGTCCTCGCGATGATGCTCAACCGCACGAAGCCCGTCGAGCGCTGGCGCGAACAGCAGGCGCGGCGCGAATGGCAGCAACTCCCCGCGGGCGAGCTCACCGGCCGGACCTGCGGCGTCATCGGCACCGGCGCCATCGGCGGCGAGGTGGCGCGTCTGGCGAAGGCGTTCGGGATGCGCACGATCGGCATGCGCCGCAGCGCGAAGCGCACGCGCTGGATCGACGAGCAGGTGACGCCGCGACGCCTGCCGTACCTGCTCCGCGAAAGCGACTTCGTCGTCCTGGCCTGCCCGCTCACCAACGACACCGAGGGCCTCATCGGCGAGCGCGAGCTGCGCGAGATGAAACCAACCGCTACGCTGATCAACGTCGCCCGGGGCCGCGTCTGCGACGAGCCAGCGCTCGTCTGCGCGCTGGACGAGGGCTGGATCGCCGCCGCCGTCCTCGACGTCTTCGCGACAGAGCCGCTCCCCGCGGACAGCCCCCTGTGGACCATGCCCAACGCGATCGTCACGCCCCACAACGCCGGCCCCTCGCCCCTGAACATGGGCCGCGTGAT
>DATECV010000143.1:0-3740 GCA_035286725.1 Dehalococcoidia bacterium
GGACGGGGGCGTTTCAGCCGCGCCCCCGTCCGCGCTTACCGCTACGGTCGCGGCGCTCGTTCGCCAGCTTCCACGGGCATCCGGGCGCCGGTACCCTGTCCCCAAACGGACAGGAGTGCGAGATTGAGCAAGCTGGCAGACAAGATCAAGAACGTTACCCGCCTTTCGTCGGCGGCGCTTGGATTCGGTGCCGCGAAGGCGGCGAAGGAATCCACCATGGTGCTCGCCGGCATCGCGAAGGACACGAAGGACGCGGCCGAGATGGCCCGGCGCGGGGCCGACGCGGTCGTCGTCGCGGCCGCCAAGCCCGAGGCCGGGAAGGATCTCTCCGGCACCATCGCGGGCGCCGTGATCGCCGGGAAGGCCGACGATGAGGCGAAAGCCTACCGCGAGGGCGGCTTCGACTTCGTCGTCTTCGACCCCAACCAGGCCTCCGCCACCGCCCTGCTGGACGAGAAGACTGGCTACGTCCTGAACCTCCCGAAGGACCTCGATGAGGCCGACGTCCGCACCCTCGAAGGCTTTCAGCTCGACGCGATCGACGTCGGCGCCATCGACGGCGCCCTCACCGTCCGGCGCCAGATGGAGCTGCGCCGCACGTTCGCCATGACCCGCAAGCCGCTGTGGGCGCGCGTCAAGGGCGACATCTCCGGCCGCGAGCTGCAGGCGCTCCGCGATACGAACGTCGTCGTCGTCGCCGCCGACCGCGCCGAAGATATCGAGCGCCTTCGCAAGACCATCGACGGCCTGCCCCCGCGCGCACGCCGCCGCGATGGCGAGGACCGGCCGACCGCGCTCGTCCCGCGCACCGTCGCCGTCGAAGAGGAGGATGAGGAGGAGTAGCTGGCGCCCGCGCGTGCGTGCGTACGGCCTGCCCGCCTATGCGCCGGGCGAATCGACGCCTCCCCGTCGCGATGCGGGCGCGGTAGCCTCAGCTAAGGACTGCAACACGAAGTGGAGCGAAACCGATGACGGCGGACGTGGAGCGCGGCGTCGAGACGGTGGTGTATGGCGACTACGCCGACCTGCTGAAACCCGACACGAAGTGGGCGATCGGCGGGTTCCCCGGCTGGGAGTTCCGCGAACCCAACGCCGTCGTCCTGGTGCAGAACGGGAAGCTCCGCGTCGCCGCCGTGCCCCTGACCCGCACACACGACTTCGTGCAGTTCTTCGATAACGCCCACCACATGTACTTCTCGAAGGAGACCTTCGCCGTCCCGCCCGGCGGCTCGATCTCGTTCGAGCTCGACCTCCGCTGCGAGAAGGTGAACGGCGTGCCCGACGACTTCTACGACGGGTACGTGTCCTTCAACCTGCTCGACCTCTCGCAGGGCCTGGCGATCGACTTCTTCCAGTCGAACGAGCGCTACGCCACCGTGTACGCCCGCCTGCCGTTCCCCGGCGCCGCCGCGCCCGAGGGCGAAGGCCAGAGGTACTTCGGCCTCTTCAACGAGCGTCCGCTCCCGAAGGGCGAGCGGCAAACCCACCGCTACAGGATCACCTACGACCAGGCCGCGGCCGAACTGCTGTTCTACGTCGAAGGCGAACTGGTGAACCGCGAGTCGGACGTGCCCCGTATGGAGTCGATGATCGCCGCGCTCGGCATCATGACCGAAAAGGACATCCAGGACGGCAAATCCGTCTCCTGCCACGGCCAGGGCGTCATCGCCGAGTACGGCCCACTGACCATCACCCGACGCTTCGCCTAAGCCAGCAGCCGCACGAAGCCTTCCTGTTCGAAGTGCTTGTCATGCGTCAACACCTGTGTGATGCGGAGACGGCGACAGACCACCATTGATATGCAATCTGTCAGGCTGTATCCCTTGTCAAGGCGCCGCCTGTAGAGCTCTACACCTTCCAGAAACAGATCCGGCGTATGGTGCACAAGCGTCACTCGATCATCCTTGCGCAGCCGATCGACGAGGCGCGCGCATGCGGTCCTCAACAGCGGGCCTTCTCCAGCGAAGTAAGCGAACACCTCTGCGAGAACAAAGTCCGTTGTAGCCGTACGGTTCGCAGGGTTCAAGGCATCATAGGCGAGCGCGAGATCGCGCCACCTGTCGCGGGGCGAGAGCAGCGCGATGTAGTAGTTCGCGTCGGCGAACGCCGGCATCACTTGTACTGCTTTGGTGTGCCGTAGATGTAGTGGTCGTGGTTGGCGGAGCCATCCCGGGGAAGGCGAGCGAGATCGGCTTCAGGCACATCCTTCGTGAGGTCAGCGATGATCTGACCTAGCGGCTTGCGGCTCCGCCTGCGGGGGAGGGGTGTCTTCGACCGCGGCGAGCGGGGGCTCGTTCTCTCAGTAACCATCGCGAGCCAGTATAGCGGCCCAGGGCTCGGCCCCTTCGAGTTCCAGCCGCCCGCCTCCAACCCTTCGCGACCCGCCGGCTCAGGCTCAGGCTCGGACGACTTCGACGCTGTCGGCGTTCTTGTGGCGCAGGATGTGAGCCGCCCGCTCCACGACGGCCGGGTCGCTGGCATGGACGACAAGGTCCACCGCCTCGTTTCTATCCGGTCCCGGCTCAAACGTGAGCTCCCACGCCTCTCCCTGGCTGATCGCCGTCATGGCCGCCACCAGCGCGCCGACAATCAGCCCTCCGGCCCCGTACGTGAGCACCTGGGCGCCGAAGTTCGTGCCCAGCGGCCCCGTTCCGACCGTTGCCGCGATAACCAACCCGAAACACCCGCCCAGAACCGCGCCCGCCACGCCCCACGGGACGGCCCGCAGGACAAGATGGAGCGCGATGCCGCCGTCCAGGCTGGCCGAAACCACGTCGTTGTCCAGGTGGCTGGCCGCACGCGCCGCCGCCGGCCCGATCAGGTCAATGTCTCCCGAATCGATGCCGCGATTCTGCAGCGCGTCGATCGCGCGGCGGGCGCTGGCCATGTCGCGGTAGTGCGCCAGGGTGAGAGGGGGTCGATAGCTCGCGCGCACACCCACACCTCCTGTCCCGGACAGTGGGGTAGCGTCTCAGGTTAGTCCGCCGGGCGTGTACGAATGGTGACGAAGCGCGCGGCCTTGTCGCAGTTATCGTTGCAGATCTCTCGTGTTCAGCCGCGCGCCTTCGCCCGCTCTTCCGAGAGCAGCCGCTCCAGCCGGTCGACCGTCCCTTCCAGCTTCCCTGGCTCGTTTACGATGACGTGCTCGAACTCCGGCTGCCGCCCCATCTCCGATCTCGCCGTGTCGAGCCGGCGCTGGATCCGCGCTTCATCGTCCGACTTGCGCGCCCGTATCCGCTCCTCCAGCTCCGCCAGCGACGTTGGCGCGATGAACACCACCATCGCCTCCGGCATCAAGCGCCGGATGCTGGCCGCGCCCTGCACGTCCGTGCGCCCGTACACGTCGCGGCCCGCCGCCAGCGCGTCCAGCACCTGCCGCTTCGGCACGCCGGAACGGTGGCCGTACACCACCGCGTGCTCCAGCAGCCCCCCGGACGCGATCAGCCCGTCGAAGTCCGCGTCGGAGACGAAGTGGTAGTCGACCCCGTCGCGTTCGCCCTCGCGCGGCGGCCGCGTGGTGCAGGTTACGACGCGGTGGAAGTCGTGCCCGCGCCGCGCCAGCTCGTCCAGGATGGCGTCTTTGCCCACGCCGGACGGTCCGGAGAGCACGAGGAGCAGCGGATGGCGGTCGCCGGCCGCACTCATTCGGTCAGTTTCTCGAGGTCGGCCCAGAAGCCGGGGTACGACACGGCGACGGCTTCGGCGCCACGGAGACGCACGTCGCCGGATCCCGCCAGCCC
>DATECV010000144.1:0-8436 GCA_035286725.1 Dehalococcoidia bacterium
CGGCGCACGATCTCTTTGGAGTCGATGTCCGTGCGGCCGCCCGCGGCGTTGGTTTCACAGCGGATGGTGCCGGCGTAGTCGTCGTCCTCCCAGGAGTACTGCGCGTTCTCGCAGGTCACGTGCATGCGCCGGCTGGATCCCCGGTGCAGCACGTTGTGCCAGATCGAGACGTGGTTGACGATGGCCCCGTTCTCGAACTCCAGCATGGCGCTGCTGACGTCCTCGACGCCTTCGCGCTCGAAGAAGTGGCGGGTGACGCCGTGGACACGGCGGACCTTGCCGAAGTACGACAGCAGCACGTCGACATCGTGGATCGCGTGTTCGAGCAGGGTGCCGGCGCCGACCTTGGTGACGTCGCCGCGCCAGGTGCTCTGGTAGTGGCCCTGGATGGGGAAGAACTGGTCGTCGATCATCACGCAGGTCATGGGGCGGCCGGACGCTTCGTCGTGGATCAGCTCGCGCATCACCCAAATCACGGGCGAGAACCGCATCACGAGCCCGACCTGGTGGGTGATGCCGGCGGCGCGCGCCGCGTCGCGCATGAGGGCGGCGTCTCGGGCGTCGAAGGCGAGGGGTTTCTCACAGAAGAGCGCCTTGCCCGCGGCCGCGACCTTCCGCGTCAGCTCGAGGTGGTTGAAGGTCGGAGTACAGAGGTAGATGGTGTTGATCTCGGGTGAGGCGATCAGCTCTTCGGCGCTCGCCGTGACCAGCCGCGCGCCGGACGCCCGGGCGAAGCGCTCGCGCCGCTCGGGATCCTCTTCGGCGACGCCGACCAGCTCGCCCTCGATCAGCCCGCTCTTCAGGCAGAAGTGGACGGACTTGCCGTGCACGGTGCCCATCACGCCGCCGCCGATGATGCCGACCTGTGGCCTCATGTCTCCTCCGGACTGGCAGGCTACAGGCTTGCCCGCGTTCGAGACACCGGCACCGAGGCGCGGCGGAACGCAGCTTCGAAACAAGCTCGTCATTTGACCACCCGCAGCGGCGGGAGCATGATGAAGCCGGCCCGGTTGGAGGGCCTGCGCTTCAAGGAGGGTTCTGGGAGGAACTTATGCTACGGACACCCCGCACACTCACCCTGCTACTGCTATCCGGCGTGCTTGTCGCATCGTTCGCGGCCGTTGGCTGCGGCGACGACGATGATGGAGACGGAGGCGGCGCAACGCCGACGACGGCGGCGGCGACGACACCGCAGCCCGCGGGCTCGGTGGCCGCCGGGACCATCGATATCTCCGGGGTCGAGGAGCTGTCGGACGGCACGCTCGACATCGGTTCCGACGTCGCCTACGCGCCGATCGAGTTTCTGGACGAGAGCACGAACGAGCCGGTGGGCCTCGACATCGACATCGCGAATGCGATGGCCGAGGCGCTGGGCGTGGAAGCCAAATTCAACAATGGCGCCTTCGACGGCCTGCTGGGCGCGCTGGACGCGGAACGATACGACGTGATCATGTCCGCGATGACGGCCAGCGACGAGCGCAAGGAGCAGGTGGACTTCGTCGAGTACTTCAACGCCGGCTCGGGCATCATCGTGGCCAGCGGCAACCCGAAGAGCGTGGCGACCGCCGACGACCTGTGCGGCTTGAAGGTTGCCGTGCAGGAGGGCACGGTCCAGGTCGACTTCCTGGTGGGTCCCGAGGGCGAGCCGGGGGGGCAGGACCAGAAGTGCAAGGACGCGGGGAAGGACGGGATCGAGGTCCTGAAGTTCCCGACCGACCCGGAGGCCGTGCAGGCGTTGCTGGCGGGACAGGCCGATGCGGAGATGGCCGACTTCCCGGTGGCGGCGTACTCGGCCTCGCAGAACGAGGGCGAGATCGAGCTGATCCCGAACTACCAGATCGAGCCGGCGCCGTACGGCATCGCGGTGCGCAAGGCCAGCACCGCGCTGAACGAGGCGCTGCAGAAGGCGTTCGACCAGATTGTGGCCGACGGGACGTACGACGAGATCCTGGCGACGTGGAACCTGGAGGCGGGAAAGCTCGACTGACCCGGCACACCGAAACGGACGCGGAGCCCTCGGAACGCCGGGGGCTCCGTGCTATCGCCCATGGATGATCTCCTGCTGGCACCCGCGCTGCTCGCCGCGAAGTTCGACTTCGGGACGGTGCGCGAGTATCTGTTCAGGGACATCGTCATCAAGGCGGCGTGGCGCACGCTGTACATTTCGGCCTACGCGCAGATCGTCGGCGTGGCCATCGGCGTCGTGGTGGCGGTGCCGCGGCACCTGCGCATGCCGGTGCTCAGTCAGCTCGCCAGCTTCTACGTCTGGTTCTTCCGCGGCACACCGCTGCTGCTGCAGATCCTGTTCTGGTTCACCGCCCTTCCCCTGTACGCGCCCGATGACTTCGGGTGGTGGATCTTCCAGTTCAAGCACGACTGGCTGCTGCTCTCGCCCTTCCAGGCGGCCCTGGTGGCGCTGGCGGTGAACGAAGGCGCGTACATGGCGGAGATCGTGCGTGCGGGCATCGAATCGATCGAGTCGGGGCAGATGGACGCCGCGAAGTCGCTGGGCATGCGCAACCTGCAGGCTATGCGCCTGGTGATCCTGCCGCAGGCGTTCCGCGTGATCGTCCCGCCCACCGGCAACGAGTTCAACGCCATGCTGAAGAACTCGTCGCTCGCGTCGGTCATCGCCTTCAACGAGCTGCTGTTCACGTCGCGGGGGGTCTACGCGCGCAACTATCAGGTGTTGGAGCTGCTGGTGGTCGCCAGCTTCTGGTACCTGGTCTTCACGACCGTCTGGACCGTGATCCAGGACGAGATCGAGTGCCGCATGCGCCCGGAGATGAGGCGCGCCGGCCTCCTCACGCGGCTCAGAAACGGTCTCACCCCGCCATCCCGCCTGATCGGTGGCGACACGGGAGGCGGACGGTGATCGAGGCGCGACCCATGGTCAGCATTCAGGGCGTATACAAGCGCTTCGGCCGGCTGGAGGTACTGAAGGGCGTGACGTTCGACGTGGGCCGCGGCGAGGTGATCGTGATCCTCGGGCCCAGCGGTTCGGGCAAGAGCACGTTGCTGCGGCTGGTGGGCCACCTGGACCGGCTCGACAGCGGGCGCATCTACGTTGACGGCAGGCTCGTCGGCTACGTGGAGGGTGGCGGCAAGCTGCGCGAGAGCTCGGACCGGGTGGCGTCGCGCGCGCGGGCGGACGTCGGCATGGTGTTCCAGCGGTTCAACCTCTTTCCGCACCTCACGGCGCTGGGCAACGTCACCTGCGCGCCGGTCCACGTGCGGAGTCTCTCACGCAGGATCGCGGCGGAGCGTGGGAAGGAGCTGCTGCGCATGGCCGGCCTGGGCGAGAAGCTGGACGCGTATCCCTCGCAGCTCTCCGGCGGGCAGCAGCAGCGCGTCGCGATCGCCCGGGCGCTGGCGATGGACCCGAAGGTGATGCTGTTCGACGAGGCCACGTCGGCGCTGGACCCTGAGCTTGTGGGGGAGGTGCTGGAGGTGATGAAGCAGCTCGCGCGCGGGGGGATGACGATGCTGGTGGTGACGCACGAGATGGGGTTCGCGCGCGAGGTCGCGGACCGCGTCATGTTCATGGACGACGGCGTGATGGTCGAATCGAATACGCCGGCGGAGTTCTTCGACCATCCGCAACACGACCGCACGAAGTCGTTCTTGTCGAAGATCCTCTGACGCTCGCGGGTTGTGCGCTTGACGTAGGCGCGCGTCAATTTCCGCCGTGTTGACACCAGAGTATCGATCGCGGTTGCGAGTATTTGTACGCTCGAACCATGCAGATCGAGGTCGCCCTCACGCCGAAGCTGCTGCGCCAGCCGCGCCGCTACGCGGTCGCCGTGGTCGACGTGCTGCGGGCGTCGACGTCGCTGGTGGCGATGCACGAGAACGGACTGCTCCGCGCGATCGTGAGCGAGAACATTCACCAGGCGCGGCAGCTTTCGCGCGCGAACTTCTCGCTGCTGTGCGGGGAGGTGAAGGCGGTGCCGCCCGCGGGCTTCGACTACGGCAACTCTCCGGCGGAGTTCGCGGCGCTGTCGTTCAAGGGCAAGTCCGCCGTCATGATGACGACCAACGGCACGCGCGCCATCGCCGCGGCGTCCGGGGCGCCGTTCGTCGCGATCGCCGCGCTGACCAACCGCGCGGCGGCGGCGAAGCGACTCATGGACGAGGGCGGGCGGCGTGGCCTCGACATCGCGGTCGTCTGCGCCGGGGCCGACCGCGGCGCGTCGTTCGCACTGGAGGACACAGCCGCCGCCGGGGCGATCGTCGAGGCGATGCACGAAGCCGACGCGGCGCTCCACCTGGCGGACTCGGCCTGGGCCGCGCTGCACCTGTGGCGCTGGTACCGGGGCGACGCGATGCGCGCGTTCCGCCAGTCGCGGCACGGCCGGGGGCTGCTGGACAAGGGGTTCGAGGCCGACCTGCGCTACGCCGCTCGCCTCGACGTCTCGGCGGCGGTGCCGACGCTTTCCATCGAGCACGGGGTATGCGTCCTGCGCGCGGGGCCGCCGCGCACGAAGACGGCGCGCGGTTCGTAGAGAAGACGAAAGGTGCCCCGGAGGGCACCTCGGTCTTTCTCTCTTGTCGCTCGTTCCCTACGACTTCTCTTTGGCCGGCCACTGGTTCGACAGCGCGCCCGTCACGTCCGACATCTTCCCGTCGAGCTCGTCGATCGTCCAGATGTGGCCGCCCTCGGCCGTGATCTTCGTGGTGATCTCCGGGAGGCTGTACAGGCCGATCAGCGGGCCGCTGACCATGAAGTCACGGCCGTTGACGTTGCTGGCGGCGTCCGTACACAGCCACGTGACGAACGGGCCGACGGCGTCGGGGTTGTTGGCCTTGCCGAAGGCCTCGAGCGCCTGGAAGCCGGCCATGCCGGCGGCGCCGCCCTTCTGCGCGGCTTCGCGCATCTCATCGCTGATGACGAGGCGCGTGCCGGCGCGCGGGCGGATCGCGTTGCTGCGCACGCCGTAGCCGCCCATGTCGCGCGCGAGGGTGCGGGAGAGGCCGACGATGCCCTCTTTCGCCGCGGCGTAGTTGGCCTGGCCGCGGTTGCCCAGGCCCGATTCCGATGCCGTGTGCACGAAGACGCCGCCGCGCTGCTGGCGGAATACGACGGCCGCGTGCTTGCTGAGGTTGAAGTGGCCCTTCAGGTGGACGGCCAGGACGATGTCCCACTCCTCCTCGGTCATGTTGAAGATCATCTTGTCGCGCAGGATGCCGGCGTTGTTGACGACGATGTCGAGCCGGCCGAAGGTGTCCAGCGCCTGCTGCACCATGCGGTCGCCCGCGGCGAAGTCGGAGACGTTGTCGTAGTTGGCGACGGCGTCGCTGCCCAGCTTCTTGACTTCGGCCACCACCTCGTCGGCCGGACCCTGCTCGCCACCGGTGCCCGCCGCGCTGCCGCCGAAGTCGTTCACGACGATGCGCGCGCCTTCGCTCGCCAGCGCCAGGCACTCGCCGCGCCCGATGCCGCGGCCGCCGCCGGTGACGATCGCGACCTTCCCCTCCAGCCGGTTACCCATGGTCTAGCCTCCTTATGGCCGTTCTGCTGAAGGCCCGCGCACAACGGGCCGATTCCTTCGTTTTCCGCAATCCCGAACCCCGTTTCGGACGGCGATCGGCAATGTACGGGAGGCCCCACGTAGGGGCAACAGCCGAAGGACAGCAAACAAGGCGGCCCGCCGCAGGCCGCCTTGTCTGTCTGCCGTCTCTCGGCGAGCGACGTGCTCGTTGCGCTGTCCGTGGGAGTTCAGATAGTGACCGGTGCTGGCCCGATCATCGTGTCGAGGAACGTCTTCCGCGCGGCGGCGGGGCCTTCGAGCGTCAGCTCGGGGAGCAGCGCCTGGCGTTCGTCGCCGCGCGCGTTCAGAAACGCGACGAGCGTCTCGGGTGTCGTGGTGACCGTGAGGCCGGGGCTGCTCGACTCGTCCTGTCGGGACGACCATCGTTCGCCGTCGTACAGCAGGGTGACGGGCGCCGCCCGGTCGCCGAACTGGAAGCGCCACGATACGGGGCGGGCGGGCCTGGCGGAGCGGCGATTGAGGAAGACCGCGGCGGCCTGGAGGACCATCTCCGGGAACACGGGCTCGCCGGGCAGAGGGGGGCGCATCGCGTGCTCGATGCCCCACACCGCGAGGGATTCGAGGACGGGGGCCAGATCGCGGCCCTTTTGCGTGAGGCGGTACCACACCTCCCGCCGCCCCTCGACGCTGTCCCGCTCGATGATGCCTTCGGCCTCCAGGTCGCGCAGCCGGGCCGAGAGCCACTTCGGCGTGATGCCGCCCATGTAGCGGAGGAGGTCGGTGAAGCGCTGCGGCCCGCGCAGGAGGTCGCGCACCAGGAGCAGCGACCACTTCTCGCCGATTACCTCCAGCGAGCGGGCGATCACGCAGAAATGCCGGTACTCCTTTGTCCTTGCCACGCCAGCCTCTTGACAGCTAGAGTTTCTTGAAGATACTATCTTCGAGTAACAGTCTACCATGCTGGAGGCCGCCATGTCATCCCCCATCAGCCGCTTCCGCACCCCTCTCGCCGTGTTCGCCGTGGCCGCGGGCCTGTTCATGGGCTTGCTGGACCTTTCGATCGTCACGATCGTGATCCCGGAGGTGGGGCGCGACCTGGACGCCAGCTTCACGCAGATGTCCTGGGTGGTGAACGCGTATGTCCTGGTCACGGCGGCGGCCATCATCCCCGCGGGCAAGCTGGGCGACGCGGTCGGCCGCAAGCGGGTGTTCGCGGCGGGGATGGCCCTCTTCGCGACGGCTTCGCTGCTGTGCGGACTCGCGCCGGGCGCCGGGTGGCTAATCGCCTTCCGTGCACTGCAGGGCCTGGGCGGCGCGGCCATGGTCACGCTGTCGCTCGCCCTCCTGTCGCAGATCCTTCCGGAGGAGAAGCGTCAGCTGGGATACATGCTGTGGAGCGCGACGGGCGGCCTCGCGCTGGCTGCCGGGCCGTCGTTGGGCGGCGTGCTCACGGAGTTCTCGACCTGGCGCTGGGTGTTCATCGTCAACGTGCCTATCGCGGCGGTGGCGTTTCCGCTGGTGCTGATCAGCGCGGCCGAGCAGCGCTCGCAAAGGCTCGAGCGCGTCGGGCTCGACTGGGCGGGGTTGGTCACGGTCGTCGGCGGACTGACGGCGCTGTCGCTCGGACTGCTACAGGGGCAGGACTGGGGCTGGACGTCGACGCGCATCGTCACGCTGCTGTCCGCGGCGGCCGTGCTTCTCGCGGCGTTCCTGGCCATCGAAACGGCCGTGCGCGCGCCAATGGTACCGCTGCGCTACTTCCGCAACCCCCGGTTCGCGGCCGCTTGCGCGGGCTGGTTCGGCGCGATGTTCGCGTTCATCTCCGTCTTCTTCTTCCTGCCGGTGTACCTGGAGGTCGTGCGCGAGTACTCGGTGTTGAAGGCGTCGCTCGCGCTCTCGCCCGGCCCCTTCATGGCGTTCCTGCTCGCTCCGGTCGCGATGGTGGCCGCCCGGCGGCTTGGTCCCGCAATCGTCTGCTGCGCCGGCATTGCGCTCGTCGGCACGTCGGTGCTGGTCACCTCGCGCATCGGCGCCGACTGGTCGTACACGCAGATCATCCTGCTTGCGCTGTTCACGGGGACCGGCTTCGGTCTGGCGGTGCCGACGCTGACGCAGCTGGCGATGGACGCGCTGGACGATGAGGAAGTGGGCATTGGCGCCGGGATCTTCAACACCGTCCGTCAGGTCGCCGGCGTGGTCGCCCTGTCCACGCTTGGCGCCGCGCTGCAGGAACGCATGATCTCGTCGTTTTCCGGCGCGCTTGGCGCAAGCGCTGTTCCAGAGGGGATCCGGCCCGCCGTCCAGTCGGAGTTCGAGCGCCGGGCCACGCAGCGCACCGGGCTCTCGGCCGGCGAGCTGCCGGCCGAACTGGCGGCGGAGATCCACCGCCTCGCCTCGACCGCGCTTGTGGATGGCCTCGAGCTGGTCTACGTCATCGCCGGCGTGGTGTGCCTGGCGACGCTGGCGGTCGCGGGCGCACTGCTGGTGCGGGCACCGGCGCCCCGGACGAAGACGGCATCGGTGACGGCGGGGCTGCCGGACGCCACGTCGTGAAACGGACCTGATCGGGAGACGAGCAGCAAGCATCGAAGAAGCACAGGAGGTACCAGCTATGGTGGACTTCACTGGAATCACGCTGCAGGACCATTACAACGTCACGGTAGCGGAACGTGAGCGGGAGATCGCCCGGGGCGCATGGGAGCGCAGGTGGAAGCGACTGACGGCGCGCGATGCCGCTCCCGCTTGCTGCGTGAACGATGCGGACGCGCCGCAGAGCGCCGCTCGCCGGGCTCAGCCGCCGTCCGCTGCGCTCCCGTAAGGCGCCTGCCGCAGGGCGCGATCACGATCGTGGACCGTTGCACACTAACCGGCGAGGCCGCTGACCCAAAGTTGCATCGCCGCCAGTGCGCGGTGCGGGCGCCACGCGTCCGCCATCGCCTCGACC
>DATECV010000145.1:0-3634 GCA_035286725.1 Dehalococcoidia bacterium
CGCACTCGGCCGCAACAGATAGCAATGCTCCAGAATGTTCTCGATGCGCACCGAGGCGATGCCCGACAGGCCATTACACTGCGGATCGGCGAGTGTCGTGTAGACCGCGCCGTCGGGATCGAGACTGCCTTCAATCAGCACGTTGCCGCCGAACGTGCCGACGAGCTGCACGGTCTTATCGCTGTACGCGGCGACGTTGAACGGCTGGCCCGTATCGTTTGCCGCCAGCGCGAGCCATTTGATCAGCTTCACGTTCACGCCATCGTGCGGCGTGGTGACTGCCGTCCACGGAATCACTGCCATGCGTCACCTCATGCGCGGCGGGCCACGAGCACCCGCCGCGCGTCAGCAGCCGCGTTAGACCGGCTTGATGTCCACGATCAGCGTGAATTTCCCGCTCGTCAGGGCACTGCCGGCGATGCCACCGGGAACCGTCGCGGCCCCCGTACTCCCGCCGACGAAGGCGAGCGCTTCGTTGTTCAGGTTCGTGAGGAAGATGTCGGTTTCGCACGTGTAGGTGTAGCCGACGCCGCACCCGTCGCCGACGACTCCCATCTTGCTGATTCTGCCGCACTCCCCCCATTTGGCGCCGCCCGAGACGACCGCGCCATACTCCCACAGGGTGTCGATTGGGCCGGCAAGCCGACCGCAGGCGAACGGATCGCCGACGGCCAGCACGGTGCGCGGCACGCAAGTGCCTGCCGCCGTCCTCGCCCAGGTGAGCTGTCCCCCGAGGATGACCGCGCCCGCGGGGACGCGGACCATCGCGACGCACTCGCCTGCGGCGATCGTCTTGGTGGTTGCGAACGTGATGCTGCCCCAGAGTCGCGTCTCCGACGTGCGCGCCTGACGCGTGTTGGGTGAGCAGTCGAGATTGGCCAGCTCGTCACTCCGATACTTGGCTCGCGCTGTGTTCCATGCCATGAGGGCTGTTCCTCCTTTCCCTACACCGACTCGTCGATGTCGATCTCGACGGCACCGCCATCCAACACGCGCACGGCGCCGAGCGAGCCCTGGACGAGCACTTGCCACGAGTTCATCAGGTCCGAGCGCCGATCGACCTCCGCCGTCACGTCCTTGGCGATGGAGAGTCCGACCGCGTCGTGGTGATACAGATAGTTGCTCCGGATGTTGCCGGTCTTCGGCAGGACCGGGTCGATGGTGCCGCCCGTGAGGACGGCGGTGTCGTCCGGGATCGCGTCGCCGATCATCACGACGCTGGCGCCCATGAAGCGCGCCCCCTGCGCGATCGCCCCGTTCATGATCGCGGCCAGGCTGGAGTAGTCGCTGCTGGTGACTTGGGAGTCCGCCATCAGGTCTTCGATGGCGTAGGCGCTGCAGATGAGTGTCCGGCTCTGGCGGGGCACCCCCGCGTTGTCCAGAATCCGGTTGGCCTGGCGCCACTTGGCCATCGTGAAGCCGGTGCCGCCGTTCGCGATGGACTGCGAAGCGGGCAAGGCCACGCTGGTGCGCGCATCGGCGTTGTCCACGCTGGTGGCGTTGCCGTCGATGGCGTTGACGATGGTGCGCGCGATCCGCACGCGCCACGCGCGCACGAGGTTCCGCGTGTACTCGTTCTTCGGGTCGATCATCATCTTGACCTGGTCGAGCTGGTCCAGGAGTTCGGACCCGGCGTAGTCGGCCAGGATGGCGAGGCGCGCCGAGTGCGTCATCGGCGTGTGCGGGGTGGCGGCGTGCCGCGTGGTGACTTGCGTCAACTCCACGCCGCCGAGCCGCTCCCATTTGTCGGTCTTGCCCGTGATCTGACGCACCCGGACGGTGCTCCGGATCATCTCGGGGTCTTCAGCGAACAGGCCCACGATGGTGTCCTGTAGCGCTGGTACAAACGCGATGTCGACAGTCTGGGCCATGTTCAAACTCTCCACTTAGCCGGACGTGCATGGCTCAGTGGTGAGTTGTCAGGCCCACTGCCTGGCTCACCTAACCCCTTATCGCGGGGCTCCCACGCCGAGTCTTTCCTCGGCGCCAGCAGGCTCCTTGCGGAGTTGTCTGCTGCTGTGCGACCGTTCCCGCTTACGCGGGCTGCTTCGTTCTCCGCTTCTGTTCGTCAGTCAAGATCACGTCGATCGTCTGCAACTGCCCCGTCGCGTGACCCTCGTAGACGACGAGCCACGCGCCGCAGAGTTCACATTGCAGGGTGAGCACGGGATCGGTGAGACTCTGCGCCGTCTTCGGCGGTGGCCACGTCGGCGGCGTCACCCGGTGGTTGCCGGCCTCCTCGCACTCCACCAGGCTCACGTAGCGGTACTTCGGGATGACGGTCGGGCCTTTCTTGGGGCGCATCAGCTGACCTTGCGGAAGATGACTTCGTAGCGTCCGCAGGAGCCCGTGATGCCCCAGAAGGCAGCGTTGGCCGTCGATTCCCGCGTCGTGACGACGACGGTGGCGATGCCTTGGCCGGCTCCTTGGCGCGCGAACGGCTCCGGTTCCAGCGTGACCGTCGCCGATGACACACTTTCCACGTACATGCGCGTACTGATCTCGGCCATGCGTCCTCCTTACCGGCCCGCCGCGCGGGTCACGGCGATGATCTCGTCCACCAGTGCCCCCCGGCGCGGGTGGTTCTCGTCCAGGCCACTGAGTTCCGTGCGGAGGTCGTGCAGCTTCGTCTGCGCGTCGGCGCCGCTCATCGTCTGCAGGCCGTCGCCGCGCATCGCGCCGTGCTCCACGAGGGCGTCGCCGACCGCGGCCCACGCCTTCACCATCAACGGATGCCGCCCGAGGCCGTTGGCGGCGAGCACGTCGATCAGCGCGTCGCCGCCGAACTCCTGGATGGCGCGGTTGGCGCGGCCCATCTTGGCCTCGTAGTTCGGGCCCCACTCCGTGCGCAACGCCGCGCCAGTCTGCCTGGCTTCGGTCGTCGCCTCGTCCAGCTTCGCGCGCTCGAAGGCGCCGTAGAAGTCGATGGCCGCTTGCACGATCTGCGGGGACGCGCCCGCCTTGTGCATCGCGCCAAGGAACTGCGCCTCGGCCGCCTCGTTCCACCCGCCGTCGAGCACGACGTCCGGGCGCGTGATCTTGTACCCGGTCGCCGCATCCGGCACGCCCAGCGTCTTGCGCAGCGCGGTGTCGTAGGCGGCTTTCTCTTCGGGCGTCGCCTTCTCGCCAGGCACCACGAGTCCTGTCGGCTTTGTCCCGATGAGCTTGCGGGCTTCGACGTAGCTCTTGGCGAGGACCGGACCCACCTCGGTCCAGTCCTTGCCCTTGAAGGACTCGAGGCTCTTGTCCTGGGCCAGCGGGGCGTATTCACCCGTCAGGCCAGCGCGCCAGTCGGTGACGGCCTCAACGGTCGTGGTGATCGTGCTGTCCGTCGTCGTCACGTTATCACCCATGATGCGCTCGCGCGAAGGCGGCGCGGAGATCGTGCTCGACCCGCGGCAAGAGTTCAGTCACCCGCATCGCGTCAATGACTTCGCTCGCGACATGACACCCCGTCGAACACCGGGCACCCACGACGTAGTGCCCAACAAATGCCCACCCGCCAACCACGGCATCGAGCGGACCATACTCACAGCCGTACATCTCTAGCGTCGGCGTCTCAGCCACGTTGCTTCTCCCTCCGGATCGCGCTCCGCTTGAGCAGGATGTGCAGCAGGAGGTTCGTCGCGCCGGC
>DATECV010000146.1:0-2885 GCA_035286725.1 Dehalococcoidia bacterium
CCCGGGTGCTGCCACCTCCATCACCATCGCGTGCCCGCCCCGGCCGCCCTGGAGGTTTCACAAATGTCCACCGACACACTGACGGTCACCGACAACCGGACCGGCAAACAGTACGAAGTACCCATCGCCGACGGCACAGTCCGCGCTATGGACTTCCGCCAGATGCGGGTCTCCGACGACGACTTCGGCCTGATGACGTACGACCCCGCGTTCACGAACACAGCCTCCTGCCGCAGCGCGATCACGTATATCGACGGCGACAAAGGCATCCTGGAGTACCGCGGCTACCCCATCGAACAGCTCGCGGAGAAGAGCACGTACCTGGAGACGGCCTACCTGCTGCTCTACGGCGAGCTGCCGACGCAGGAGCAGCAGACGCAGTGGGTACACGACATCACCTATCACACGATGGTGCACGAGAACATCAAGAAGTTTGTCGACGGCTTCAACTACGACTCCCACCCCATGGGCATGCTGATCGGGACGGTCGCCGCGCTCTCCACGTACTACAAGGACGGCAAGGATGTCGACGATCCGGCGTCACGAGAGCTGCAGACCTGGCGGCTTATCGCCAAGATGCCCACGATTGCCGCATACGCGTACCGGCGCACGCGCGGCCTACCCATTATCTATCCAGACAACGATCTCTCGTTCCCCGCCAACTTCTGCAGCATGCTGTGGCGCCACGTGGCCGAGAAGGACTACCGCCCGGATCCCGTGCTGGAGAAGGCGGTGGACGTGCTCTTCATCCTGCACGCCGACCACGAGCAGAACTGCAGCGCCAACGCCATGCGCGCCGTCGGCAGCAGCCGGCCCGATCCGTACTCCGCGACGGCCGCCGCCTGTGCGGCCCTCTATGGCCCCCTCCACGGCGGCGCCAACGAAGAGGTGCTCCGCATGCTGGACCACATCGGCGACATCAAGAACATCCCGGACTTCATCAAGCGTGTGAAGGCGGGCGAAGGCCGCCTCATGGGCTTCGGCCACCGCGTGTACAAGAACTACGACCCCCGCGCGAAGATCATCAAGCGCACCGCGTACGAGGTGTTCGACCTCGTCGGCCGTAACCCCATGCTCGACATCGCGCTGGAGCTGGAGAAGATCGCGCTGGAGGACGACTACTTCGTCTCGCGCAAGCTGTATCCGAACGTGGACTTCTACAGCGGCATCATCTACCAGGCGCTGGGCTTCCCGGTGGAGATGTTCCCGGTCCTGTTCGCGATTCCGCGCACCGCGGGGTGGGTGGCCCAGTGGCGTGAACTGATCACAGACGGCGAGCAGAAGATCGCCAGACCGCGGCAGATCTACACCGGCCAGCGCGGCCGCGACTACGTCCCCGCGGCGAAGCGCTGACGACGCTCACCGGCCGCGGGTCCGTCGCAGCGCGAGGACGAGCACGGCGCCGTCGTCAGTTTCCGTCTCCTCCACCCAGATGAACTGAATGGCGTATGGGAACCGGCCGTCCGAATATGTGAAGATGCGGCGGCCGTCGAGGCTGAGATCCTGGGTGATCATCGGGAAGTGTGTGGATTGGGCAAGGGATTCCTGGCCACCGCGGCCATGATCTCCCGAAACTCGCCCTGAACTCTACGAGGCGCCTTTGCGAGCTCTTCCGTTACTTCGGCGAGTGGTCGTACGACGTAGCTCACCCTTCGCCAGCGCCTCCTCGTAGTCGGCCAACGCGCGGTCTATTTTTTCCGGCAACGACGGGTCGAGCGCCAGCTTCGCGTGAAGGGCCTTGCGCTTTTCGGTTGTCAACTTCGAGTTCTTCGCGACCATCTCGCGGCCCCTTCCGGTCGACCGAGTATAGACCGCAACGCGAATCCTCGCTCTCGTGCGACTCGCGGGGCGCGTGTACAGCGTACGGGCCTAGACACCGCCGGCCGCTGCCACTGAGCGCCTGCCTGCGCTTTTCGTAGCGCCGTCGATCGCGGTCCTGGGCTCCGTCGCTATAGTGCGCGGGCGAACGCTCGCGACATCGCCGCCGGAGACCGACCGTGTTCTACATGTTCCTCATCTGCTACGACCCGGCCGTCCCGCTGGGTCCCAATGATCCGCCCACGCTGCAGCCGCAGCACGCCGCCCTCGGCGAGCAGCTCCGGAGCGAAGGACGCCACGTATCCGGTGGCGCCCTGGTTCCCGACGAGGCGGCGCCGGTCGTGCGGGTCCAGGGCAACCGGCCGTACAGCATTGATGGCCCGTTCGCCGAGACGAAGGAAGTGCTCGGCGGCTTTTACGTCGTCGAGTGCCAGGACGCGGCCGACGCCGAGTCCGTCGCAAGGCGCATCCCGGTCGCCTCGAACGCCTGGGTCCAGATCCGTCAGCTCTTCCTCCACAACAAGGGCTAACCGCTGACAGCTACGGCATCGGCGTGAGGAGTGGAGGCGGCCCGCCGGCGAAGATCGCTTCGGCGCGCGCCTGGAGCCGCGGATTGTGTTCGGGGTGTGTGAGGACGTAGAAGCGCTCGTTCCTGATCGCGTCGAGCACGATGGCGGCCGTCTCCGATGGCGCCATGCCCCCGGCGAAGATTCCCTTGATCATGTCCAGCATCGCCCGCTCCGGGGTACCGGCCGGCAGCTCGGGCTGTGGCCCCGCGGGATGGTTGCGGCCGGACTCCAGGATGCGGGTGTTCGTCAGGGCCGGGCACAGCACCGAGACCTTGATCTTTCCGCCGGAAGCCTGCGCCAGCTCGTGGTGCAGCATCTCCGAGAGGCCCACGACGCCGAACTTGGTCGTGGTGTACGCCGGCCCGCCCGCGCCCGCGATCAGCCCCGCGATGGATGCCGTGTTCACGATGTGGCCCTCTTCACCCTGGCGCAGCATGATCGGCACGAACGCGCGCACGCCGTGGATCACACCCCACAGGTTCACACCCAGCGTCCACT